>JANOZQ010000476.1:0-13912 GCA_031429555.1 Sphingomonas sp.
CCCGCGATCACGCTGATGAAGCTGCGGTTCATGGCCTTGCACATGATGTAGGACAGGATCGCGCCCGACGAGCCGACCAGAGCACCCGTAATGATCATCGCGCTGTTATGCAGCGTGAAGCCCATCGCCGCCGCCGCCCAGCCCGAATAGCTGTTGAGCATCGACACGACGACCGGCATGTCCGCACCGCCGATGGGGATGATCAGCAGGAACCCGATGAGAAACGCAAGAGCCGTCAACGTCCAGAAAATCCAGTCGGGCGCCGGATTGGTATGCGCAAACATCGCAATCAGAATGAGGATTGCAGCAAGCGTCGCAAGGTTGATGACATGCCGACCCGGCAGCATGATCGGCTTGCCACCCATATTGCCGTTGAGTTTCAGGAAGGCGATGACCGAGCCACTGAACGTGATCGCACCGATGGCGATGCCCAGCCCCATCTCGACGCGGCTGACAGGTTCAATGTTGCCCGCGCTGTCGAGAATGCCGAAGGCTGCGGGATTCAGATAGGCTGCTGCCGCAACCAGCACTGCTGCCAGACCGACAAGCGAGTGAAACGCCGCGACCAGTTGCGGCATGTCGGTCATCGCGATCTTGCGCGCGGTCACGATCCCGATGGCGGCACCGATGGCAATGGCGACCGCGATCTCGGGGAGCGACGCATAATCGTGGACAAGCAGCGTCGTGACGACCGCGATACCCATCCCGATCATGCCATAACGGTTGCCCGCTTGACTGGTCGACGGCGAGCTCAGCCCGCGCAGCGCGAGGATGAAACACACCCCTGCAATCAGGTAAGCAAGGCCCACCCAAGGGTTCTGAACGGCGTGCTCCACGTTATTTGTCTCCCGCTGATGAAGCAGCGGCTGGCCGTTCCTTCTTCTTATACATGGCCAGCATCCGCGCCGTAACCGCGAACCCGCCGAAGATATTGACGCTCGCCAACACGACCGCAAGCAACCCGAGATATTTGGAAACGTCGGATCCCGGCGCCGCGCTTGCAATCAGCGCGCCGACGATGATGACACTGGAAATCGCATTGGTCACGGCCATCAACGGCGTGTGCAACGCAGGCGTCACCGACCAGACGACATAATAGCCGACAAAACAGGCCATCACGAAGATGGAAAGGATACTGATGAAGTCCATATTTCGTTCCTTACGGGCGCTTTCGCACCCAATCACCGAGAAGGTAGGCGACGCCGCCGCCCAGCAATGCCGTTACGACATACGTGACGCTAAAATTTGAGTCATTTCTGCCAACGACCATGAACACGACTAAACCTAACATAACGAGGACAATGATCGCTGCGACTGCCAACCGCGCCCATGCCCGACGCCGTTCATCAGTTAAAGCCAGCTCTCGCACGCGCTTCTCATCGTCGAACGCCACCCGTAACCAATCAGCGAACGGCTGAAAGTTGCGAAATATCAGTAGCGGCTCGTCGTCTTTAGCTAGCGCGTAATGTGCGTGATACTTACCATTTCCGAATGTCCAAACCCGCCAAGCCCGAAAAGAACCTAAGCGTGCCGGGCCCTCAACAGCATTCTCGTCGCGCTGATCAAACTTCGACGCAACGGCTTCGGAAATTTCTTTTTCATCCCAATCTTTCTCAATGCCGTTCGCTTGAATATTCAAAGCACGCCCCTCGTACAAATCATCCCAACAACCGCTCGTGCACAACCTTACCACCCTGCGTCAGGCGGATCGCGTTGCCGATTTCTTCGTCGAGGACCGGCTTGCCCGCTTCCTTGTCCCAGAACGCTTGAATGAAAATAAACAGGTTGCGCGCGAACAGGGCGCTGGCGTCGGTGGCGAGGCGGCTGGGCACGTTCTTGTGACCCACGATTTTAACGCCGTGAACTTCAACCACCTGTCCAGCGACCGCGCCTTCGACATTGCCGCCGCTCTCGACCGCCAGATCAACAATCACCGACCCCGGCTTCATGCTCGCGATCTGTGCATCCGAAATCAAGCGCGGGGTTGGACGTCCGGGGATCAACGCCGTCGTGATCACGATGTCCTGCTTGGCGATGTGGCTCGACACCAAAGCCGCTTGCGCCGCTTTATATTCGTCAGACATCTCGGTCGCGTATCCACCCGATCCTTCGCCTTCGATGCCCTTGACATCCTCGACGAAGATTGCCTTCGCACCCAGCGATTCAATCTGTTCCTTGGTCGCAGACCGCACATCGGTCGCAGAAACCTGCGCCCCGAGCCGCCGCGCGGTCGCAATCGCCTGAAGCCCCGCAACGCCCACGCCCATCACGAACACGCGCGCCGCACTGATTGTGCCCGCTGCCGTCATCATCATCGGAAACGCGCGGCCATATTCGCCCGCAGCGTCGAGGACCGCCTTGTACCCACTCAAATTCGACTGCGACGACAGGATATCCATGCCTTGCGCGCGGGTAATCCGTGGCATCCATTCCATCGCCAGCGCCTCGACGCCAAGCAGCGCATATTCGTCAACCCGCGCGCGCTCCCCGAAAGGGTTCAACCCTGCCACCAGCCAAGCGCCCTTTTTGACGCCTTTGAGCGAAGCCGGTGCTGGCCCTGCGACGCCAAGCAATATGTCAGCATCGTTCAATATCTCGGCCCGCGAGCCGATAGCTGCCCCTGCCGCTGCCAAATCTGCGTCAGCCACCGATGCATGCGCCCCTGCGCCGCTTTCAACAGAAACAGTTGCCCCCAGTCCGATGAACTTCTTCACCGTCTCCGCGCTCACCGCCACGCGCCGCTCGCCGTCGGCGGTTTCCTTCAGGACGGCGATTTTCACCGGGTGATCAGGAAAATAACAAGTGCCGTGATCAGCGCTGTGGCGACCGAACCGAACTTCAGCCACCAGATAAATCGCGTGTAGGATTCGGTATGTGCGTTCAGATCACCGTTGGTTTCGCCATTGCCCGCCATTGTCGCCCTCATAATATAAGACTTTCGTCTGCCTTAACCGCGACCTGCGCTCCCCTCAAGCCCAAGCTGTCGGATGGCGCTTTCTGATCGCTGAACGACCCCTTCAGCATTTCGACAACTTGTCATCCCTAACGGCGATTCATCGGAACTTTACCGTTGGGGGATAGGGGATGTCCTTGATTGGGACAGAATTGGGGACGGTCTTGGCACCAAACGGCACACGCATGCTGATGCTCGTTGACAACGAACCGGCACAGGTTCGGTTGGTGTCGGCGCTTGCCTCTCGCGCCGGATGGCGGACGATTGCCATCAGTGACAATGAAACCGCGATTGCGACGCTGGGCACGCGCGACGGGATGATGCTCGACGCGATCCTGATCGACCGCTGGGGCGATGGTGTTGCCGACCTGATTTCCGAATTGCGCGCACGTCGCCCGATGCTGCCGATCCTGATGCTGACGGCGACGGATTCAGTTGCGATTGCGGTAGAGGCGATGCGCGCCGGCGCCTCCGATTTCCTCGTCAAGCCGATTGCACCAGATCGCCTGCTTGCGGCACTAGAAGCCGCGATGGCCGAAGGCTCAAGCGGCGGTGAATTGCGCCCGCTGTCAGAAAAAATATCCGCACCGCTCGGTTTTGACGAAATCGTGGGGTCTGCTCCGAAATTCCGTGCCGCGCTCGCGATTGCGGCAAAAGCCGCGCGTGCCCGTGTGCCTATGCTGGTCGAAGGCGAATCGGGCGTCGGTAAGGAAGTGGTTGCAGAAGCCATTCACGCCGCTTCCCCACGTGCCAAAAAGCCGCTGATCGCGGTCAATTGCGGTGCCATCCCCGCAAATCTTGTCGAATCCGAACTATTCGGCCACGAAAAAGGCGCATTTACGGGCGCTTTTGCCCGTCAGGTCGGCAAATTCTGCGATGCTGACGGCGGCACACTCTTTCTCGATGAAGTGGGCGATCTGCCGCTCGATGCACAAGTCAAACTGCTCCGCGTCCTCCAGTCGGGCGAAGTCTGCCCCATTGGCGGCCGCCCGCGCGAAGTCGATGTGCGCATAGTCGCCGCAACCAACCGGACGCTGATCGACGAAGTGGCCGCCGGTCGTTTCCGCGAAGACCTTTATTACCGTCTCGCCGTCGTCCAGGTGACGATCCCACCCCTCCGTGACCGCAGCGGCGATGTCCCCGCGCTCGCCCGCCACCTTCTTGCGCGCATCGCGAAACAACCAGGTCTGCGCGAACTTGGCATTACCGACGAAGCCATGTCGCTGCTAGGCGGCTATGCATGGCCGGGCAATGTCCGCCAGCTCCAGAATGCGCTCTTCCGGGCCGCTGTCCTGTGTGACGGTGACGCACTCACCGCGACGGACTTTCCGCATATCGCCAGCCTCCTTGTGGCAGGCGCTCCGATTGCCGACCACGGCCCGCAAGCGGCAGGCGTCACCCTATTCCATTCCGATGGCAACATGCGCGCGCTCGATGCTATCGAAGCCGACGTCATACGCCTCGCCATCGGCCATTACCGCGGTCGTATGACCGAAGTGGCGCGGCGGCTGGGGATCGGGCGGTCGACATTATATCGGAAGCTCGCCGAACTCGGGATCAGCGACGCGGCTTGACGGTTTTGACCTAGGGAGCAGGTAAAATGATAATTGACCTGCTATCGGCAATCGAAAATCTCTACGACGTCTTCGGATCAGTCAAGCGCCCGAACGCAATGCGCACCTGCCCGTGCTGTGTGAGCGACGTCGAAGCCGCGCGTTTGCTTGCAACGCCTCTCCGCGAGATCGGGGCGACCCAGATGCAACCCTATGCCGAACTTGTTTTTTTGACAGTCGGCGGCATCGACGATTTTCGCTACTTTCTGCCGCGCATTTTGGACATTGCGGTTCAAGACAACAGTTGGTGGCCATCACCAGAAATCACACTGAAGGCATTGACCCTTGCCGATTGGCAGACTTGGAAACGTGATGAAAAGCAGGCTGTCATGAATGTCATCGACGCCTGGTATGAAGCCGCTCTTTATTGGCGAGCAAAGTTCAACCGAGAGATTGACGGAGCGATTTATTATGGATGGGATGGAGAGTCGTTGTTGTGCGGCATTGCCCGTGCTTCACTTTCGATAGCGCCCTACCTCGATCGGCTAAGATCGCCGCAGTTTCAAGATCAGTTGGCCGGTCTCTTTATGGAGCACTACAGCAATGAGCGCCGCGTTCTTGACCGGCCGGCTTGCTTTTGGGACGAAGCACCTGAAGACCAGCGCGATATTCTTTTTGCGTTTCTTGACAGCCGCGATGTTCGATCCGCCGTGGTGGAGCTCGTTCCTAACATGCAAGCTTAGGCGCTCAATCCCTGATCGCGTAGCCCGCGCCAGACGCGCAGTGCCTGAACAGTTTCGGGGACATCATGGACGCGGATGATCTGTGCGCCTTGTTCGGCGGCTTTCACGGCAACGGCAATCGACCCGCCGAGCCGCGCCTCGACCGGGGCTTCGTTTGAAAGCGCGCCGATGAACCGCTTGCGGCTTGCACCGAGCAGGATCGGACAGCCCAAACCGTGAAACAGGGATAGACCATTCAGGATCGCCAGATTGGCAGCCACGCTTTTGCCAAATCCAATGCCCGGATCAATAATGATGCGTGCGCGATCAATACCTGCATTCACCAGCGCCTCGATCCGCGCTTCGAGCCAGTCGTAGGTTTCAATCAGCGGATCCAGGGCCGCTGGCCCGTCATGCAGACTCTTGGTCGCATCGGGCGAATGCATGATGACGACCGGACACGTCGAACGCGCCATCAGTGTCATTGCCTGCGCATCGAAGCACAACGCCGACACATCGTTCACGACTACTGCCCCTGCGCCGAGCGCTGCTTCCATGACGCTTGCCTTGCGGCTGTCAATGGAGACAGTCGCGCCACCGCGCGCCAGCCGCTCGATCACCGGCTGGGTGCGCTTGATCTCGTCGCCTTCCCAAACGGGTTTGGCATTAGGCCGCGTCGATTCACCCCCCACGTCGATGATCGCTGCTCCTGTGGCTTCCATCGCAAAGCCGACCGCCGCAGCGGCCTCGACGTCATCGCCATGCTTGCCGCCGTCAGAAAAACTGTCGGGCGTCATGTTGAGAATGCCCATGACCTGCGGCTGGTCGAGCCGGATCGTCCGCGCGCCCAGCACGAGAGGCGGGCGCGATGAAGTGATCCGCGCAATGACGGGATGGTCCTCTATCCGGTCAACCGGCACGAGCTTGCTCGAAACACGCTTGTCGCCTTCGACCGTAATCATTTCATAGGCCGAGAAAAACGCCATCCCCCCTGCCAGCCGCGCAACCTGTCCGTCAAAGCCAATCGGCGTGTCCACAAACGCCGTCGGCCTCAGATATGTTTTCACCCGCCCACCCGCGCAAATACGGCGCGCAAAGCATCGGGCGAAGCCTGAAACAAGGCACCGTTCGCCACGGCTTCAGGCGGCCACAGCCACGATTGCGCTGGATCATCGCGCATCGCCCAATCGGGAAACATGCGCATGGCCACTAACTCTCGGCTCAGTTGCACGACAGCCAGATGCCGGTCATCTGCCTTGATCCGCTCATACATCGCGGTGACCGCCTCGGCGGGTCCTTCGAGCAACTGCAAATACAGGTCATGGCGACAGATCAGGCAGCCGGTAATGTCCAGCGCCGGATTGTTGCGCCGCGCCTGAACGAGGATGCCGTTGAGCATGGCATCGTCAAAGCCGAACGGCTGCGACGTGTAGATGAGTTGGGTGATCGTCATGATGCGAGCCTAGTGCAGCCTTTTTGCCACGTCTATCAGTGCCCGTTTGCGAGGATATAAGTCTGGCGGAGCGTGTCGATGGGCTTGGCCATGCCGTCCGCTTCATGATGCCAGAAAGTCCAGCCATTGCAGGACGGCGCGCCCTGAACCTGCGCGCCGAGTTTATGAATTGACGCCGCATCATTGCCCAGCCCCAGCGACCCATCGGCACGCACGGTCGCGACCCAGCGGCGTTTGGCATCGAACACTTTGGTGCCAGGCACAATATAACCAGTCTCGACCAATGTGCCGAACGCCACCTTCGGTTGCGATTTGGGGGACATCATTGTTGTGACGGCGCTTTCGTCAAGCGGCAGTGCCGCCGCAATCCGTTCCTGAGCCACGTCGACATAGGTCGCGTCGCGCTCGATCCCGATCCAGTGTCGCCCCAGCCGCCGTGCCACCGCGCCGGTGGTGCCGGTGCCAAAGAAGGGATCGAGGACAACATCGCCTTTCTGTGTGCAGGCAAGCAGGATACGATAAAGCAAGGCCTCGGGCTTTTGCGTCGGGTGCGCTTTCGTCCCGCCGCGCTTGATGCGTTCCTGTCCGCCGCAGATCGGGAAGCTCCAATCGGAGCGCATCTGAAGCTCGTCGTTGAGCGACTTCATCGCGCGATAATTAAATGTGTATTTCGATCCCTCGTCACGCGATGCCCAGATCAGTGTCTCGTGCGCGTTCGTAAACCGCGTGCCTTTGAAATTGGGCATCGGATTGGTCTTGCACCAAACGACGTCGTTCAGGATCCAGAAGCCCGCATCCTGAAGGCGCGATCCGACGCGGAAGATGTTGTGATAGCTACCGATCACCCAGAGTGTGCCGTTTGGCTTCAGAATGCGCCGTGCTTCGGCCAGCCATGCCGCTGTGAACGTGTCGTAGGCGGCAAAAGTGTCAAACTTGTCCCAGTCATTATCGACAGCATCGACACGACCGCCTTCGGGGCGGAAGAGGTCGCCGCCGAGTTGCAGATTATAGGGCGGGTCGGCGAATACCATATCCACGCAGGCGTCCGGCAATGAGGCCATCGCCGCGATGCAATCATCCATGATGATCCGGTCGAGCGGGGGCACTGCAACCGGCGGGGCCGCTTTCAGTCTGTCCATCACGCCCATTAAAAAGCCCCCTTCTCAAGAGGTTCATGGTGAGTCCCGATGACTCCGCCGTCAAGTAGATAGTTAACAGAGAATCTTAACAAAGTGTTTAACGTGTTTAGAACGAAACGAGTCTCCCACGACATGTTGGGGTCGAGTTCACACTCAGACTCAACTGATGGTGTGTGGCGCGAAAGACTCAACTGGTCGCGAAAATGCTTTCGCGGACGGGCCGAAAGCTCCTTCGGTGTAACGGTGTAACCCCGAGTTTCGTCAAAGCCGCCATGTGTAAGGCTGCGCCATAGCCCTTATTCGATGCCCAGCCATAGCCGGGGAAGTCACGGTCGGCGGCAACCATGATGCGGTCGCGGTGTTCCTTGGCAATGATGCTTGCCGCCGAAATGCACGGGTGGATCGCATCGCCACCGATGACAGCTTCGGCGCGGTATCGCCATTCGGGCAGGCGGTTGCCATCGACCATGACGTGCGACGGATTGACGCCAAGCGCCTCGACCGCGCGGGTCATCGCCAGCATGGTTGCCTGCAGGATGTTAATCCGGTCGATCTCGTCGACACTCGCCATGCCGACACCCACGGTGCATCGCGCGAGGATAAGTGCTTCCAACTCTCCGCGCCGCTTCGCCGAAAGTTTCTTGCTGTCATCAAGGCCGACAATGCCCTCCGCGCACAGGATCACCGCCGCCGCAACCACAGGCCCCGCCAGCGGCCCCCGCCCTGCTTCGTCAACACCGGCGATCATTTTTGAAAGCCCGTCACGAATTGATGCCCCATCGGCCCATGCCCCTGCCCGAGGCCCGGGGCCCCGATGAGCGCGATGCGGACAAACGAAATCGCGCGTTCGAACGCTTCGACGATGCCCATCCCCTGCCCCAACCCACAGGCGACGGCGCTGGCCAGCGTGCAGCCAGTCCCATGGGTGCTGGTGGTGTCGATGCGCTTGCCACGCAGCTCATGGATCAGACCAGAGGCCGAGAGAAGCTGATCAACAATCTCGTCACCGTCGCCATGCCCGCCTTTCAGCAAAAGATGACAGCCATGGCGCAGGATCGGCATCGTCCCGCCAAGCGCATTGAGTTCTGGCAAGTTCGGCGTGACAACCGACGCAATCGCCATCAAATTATGAAACGCCGCGATTGTTCGCGCATCCGCCAGCGCCGCGCCGCTGGTCGCGACCATAACGGGATCAAACACAATCGGCACTGTCACTCGCTTGAGATATTCCGCGACGGCCTCCGCCGTTTCCGCGCTGCCAATCATCCCGATCTTTACCGCGTCCACGCCGATGTCGCGGACCACCGCGTCGATTTGCGCCATGACAATGTCGGTCGGGATCAGGTGGACCGCATCGACGCCCAATGTGTTCTGTGCCGTCACGGCCGTGATCGCCGTCATTGCGTGCCCGCCGAGCATCGTCACCGTCTTGATGTCAGCCTGAATCCCCGCACCGCCGCCACTATCGGACCCTGCAATGATAAGAATGCGCGCGGTCACCTTAGGCGGCTTCCTTCACCGCGTCGCAGATCATGTCGACAAGCCGCGTGACTTGTCCGGCATCATCACCTTCGGCCATCACGCGGATCAGCGGTTCGGTACCCGAGGGGCGGATGACGAGGCGGCCCGATCCGTTGAGTTCGGATTCCGCCTCCGCAATCGCCGCCTTGACATGCGGCGCGTCGAGTGGCTTGCCGCCCGTAAACCGGACATTTTTCAAAAGCTGTGGCACTGGATCGAACAGGTGGAGCAATTCGCTAGCCGGTTTTCCCGTCGTGACGAGTTCGGCAAGGACTTGGAGTGCAGCAATCAGCCCATCGCCGGTCGTGCCATAATCCGTCAGGATGATGTGCCCCGACTGCTCGCCCCCGACATTGAATCTGCCGCTGCGCATTTTCTCGAGCACATATCGATCGCCGACTTTGGTCCGCTCAAGCGTCAACCCCTCGCCCGTCAGGTAGCGCTCGAGCCCCAGATTGGACATGACGGTCGCCACGACACCGACGCCGGTCAACATCCCGCTTCGTGCCCAGCTGACCCCGATCAGCGCCATCAGCTGGTCGCCGTCAACCACGCGACCCTTTTCATCGACGATGATCAGCCGGTCCGCATCGCCGTCAAGCGCGATTCCGATGTGCGCGCCGCTTGCAACCACAGTTTCCTGCAACAGGCCGGGCGATGTCGATCCGCATTTGTCGTTGATATTCTTGCCATTGGGATTGACGCCAACCGTGATGACTTCGGCCCCGAGTTCCCACAATGCCGATGGCGCCACCTGATACGCCGCACCATTGGCGCAATCGAGCGCAATTTTCAGCCCGTCGAGGCGGAGGTGGGCCGGGAACGTTGACTTGGCAAAATGGATGTAGCGCCCGCGCGCATCCTCGACGCGCCGTGCGCGGCCGATTTTTTCGGCATCCACAAGCGCAATGTCGCTTCCCAGCAGTGCCTCGATTTCGGCTTCGGCTTCATCAGACAGCTTGTAGCCGTCCGGACCGAACAATTTAATGCCATTGTCCTGATACGGATTGTGACTCGCCGAAATCATCACGCCGAGATCGGCGCGCATCGAAGACGTCAGCATCGCAACGGCAGGGGTCGGCAGCGGTCCGAATTGCACGACATCCATGCCGACACTCGTAAACCCCGCGACCAGTGCGTTTTCGACCATATAGCCCGACAGGCGCGTATCCTTGCCGATCACGACACGGTGTCGGTGGTCGCCGCGCATAAAATATGTGCCTGCTGCCATGCCGACTTTCATCGCGATTTCGGCCGTCATCGTGCCGGCGTTGGTTCGCCCGCGGATGCCGTCCGTGCCAAAGAATTTACGTGCCATGACTGATCCGATCCCCTTGTCATCGCCCCCTACGCGAAAACAGCCATGCGATTCCAGCTTTCGCTGTGCGGTTTGCCGTGCCAAGTCAGCGGTCTATGTCAAACGCCACACGCATCCTGCTCGCCCTTGTCCTTGGTCTGGTTCTGGGAATCGCGGGGGCAAGTGTCGATCCGGGGCTGGCGGCGACGGTTGCGGACTTTGCCGATCCCGTCGGCGCGCTGTGGCTGAACGGCCTGCGGATGACGATTGTGCCGCTTGTCGTGGCGTTGCTGATTACCGGCATTGCACAGACAGCAGAAGCCGCGCGCGCGGGGCGGCTGGCGGGATTGTCGCTGGCGTGGATTGTGACGCTGATGACGCTGTCGGCGATCATGGGCGCGATTTTGATGCCGACGTTCCTTGCGCTGTTCCCGATGCCCTCAGCGTCAGCCGATGCGTTGAAGGCGGCGCTGACGTCTGCGCCATCGGTTGCCGCCGTACCGCCGTTCGGCGATTTTGTGCGTGCCATCGTGCCGACCAATCCGATTGCAGCCGCATCGAATGACGCGATCCTGCCGCTGCTGATCTTTACGCTCGTGTTTGCGTTTGCGCTGACCAAATTGCCGCCCGAACCGCGCAGCCGCATGACGGGTTTCTTTAGTGCACTGGCCGATGCCATGATCATTGTCGTCGAATGGGTGATCCGGCTCGCGCCGATCGGGGTGTTTGCGCTTGCGCTGGTTGTGGGGGCTCGGTCGGGAATAGCGGCGTTCGGTGCGTTGCTGCATTATATCGCGACGGTTTCGAGCGTCGGCATAGTGATTGCGCTGCTCGCCTACCCGCTCGCGATGTTCGGGGCGCGCTGGTCGCTGAAAGCCTATGCCACCGCTGTTGCGCCGGTTCAGGCACTCGCGATCAGTACGCAGTCCTCGCTGGCGTGCCTGCCACTGATGTTGCGCAAATCCGAAGATTTGGGCGTTCCTGAATCAAGCGCGGGCGTGACCTTGCCGATGGCCGTTGCCCTGCTCCGCGCGACCGGGCCGGCCATGAACATAGCCGTCGCGCTTTACGTCGCGAACTGGTTCGGCGTCGAACTTGGGCCCGCGCAATATGGCGTTGCGATATTTGCCGCCGTGCTCACGTCGATGGGCGCGGTCAGCCTGCCGGGGACCGTCAGTTTCATCACGTCCTGCGCGCCGATCTGTATTGCCATCGGTGCGCCGGTGGAACCGCTTGCCCTGCTGATCGCGGTCGAGACATTGCCCGATATTTTCCGCACAGTCGGCAATGTTATGCACGATGTCGCGGTGACCGGAACGGTTTCGAGGCAGACCGGCACGCTCGGGAAATCAGCCTAGCCACAGCCAAATTCCGGCGGTCGGTGCGCCCGCCAGCGGATGTGCCCATGTTGCCGCTAGCCAGATCAATGTGCCGCCGATGAGCGCCGTGCGACCCGGCCAAGCGGGCTTGGGCATGAACGAAGTACGGCTGACCCAACCCTGCCAGCTGTCACCCATCAGCTTGGCCTTCTTGTGGTCCTGTCCCGCCGCGCCGCCCAATGCGAGCAAGGCAATGAATCCTGACAGGACCAGAACGGCCGGACGCGGACTCACCAGAACATGCGCGAGGCTCCACAGGGCGAACGACCACATCATCGGATGGCGTGTGATGGCGAACACGCCCGCCGGTTGCTGCATCGCAAGCTTGTCGGCACCCGGCTGCGGCAACGCAGGATTGCCGACGAACGATCCGGCGAGCAGCACACTCGCCACAAACATGACCACCGTTGCGGCAATGTTCAGTCCATCGCCAGCAACCCAAAGCGGCGTGCCGATGGGCGCTTCCCTAAATGCGTAAATCGCCAAGCCGAGCGTCGCCAACGACACCAGCGAATAAACGCCCTGAAAAGCGCCCGCGCCCAGTGCTCCAACCATAGGCGTGCGCAGCGGATGCGACATCAGGAAATGGGTGCCGACAAACGCAATCAGGGCAATTATTAGCATTGTCACCGGTCGTATGCCTTGGGCAACGGACCTTCCTGTGGCTTCAGGTAACGGTCACGCAGCCGTGTCTGGCGGGTCGTAAGATCCTGCGCGACGCCATCTATCCACACTTTTTCCACAGCAGTCGCCAATTCGAGCGGATCGCCCGACCAGATCACGACATCGGCACGGCGACCAGCGCGGAGCGAGCCGATCTCGTCGCCAAGGCCTGCAATCTCGGCGGGCTTCGAGGTGATTGCCGCAAATGCATCCGCCCAGTTCAGCCCAGTTGCCCCCGGAACGCGCGTCAAAGCCACGAGATTGCCGGCATATTGCATCGACAACTGCGCCTGACGCGCGTCGTCGTCATCAATCATGCCGATGGCGACGTTGACGCCTGCCGCTTTCATGCGACCAACGTTCGATTGCGTCGCCGCCAGCCGCTCAAACGACGCCGGCAGATCGTTGACCGCCGAAGCGATCACCGGAATCCGCGCCGCTGCCAGTTGCGTCGCAACCGTCCAGCCCTCGGTCACCCCGATAAGCACGAGCTTCAGTGCCGGAAAATCCCTGCGCAGCGCAATCATCGACAGGATGTCGGGTCCGCTCTCGACATGGACGAACAGCGGCGTCCGTCCCTCTACTACCGGCACTAGTGCCGCGACGTCACGCCGCACCAGGATCGAATCCTTGCTGCGCCCGTCATAGCTATTCGGATTGCGCGCATAGTCCCGCGCTTCCGCCAACGCATTGCGGAAAAATGCCTGCGACGCTGCACGGCTGCCTCCGGCCCGCCCGGCACCCGCTTCGCCGAATTCAACGAACTGGAATGCACGTGCCTGCGTCACGGCATCGCTGTCGGTGCCTGTGTCGATCACTGCGCCTTCACCAACAAACATCGTCGCGCCACCATCGGGAGCGACGATGGCGCGCGTGATCCCCGCCGCACGGCTGACCGCGATGGCCGGAACGCGCGGGTTGATGGCGTCTGCTGCGCTGATCGACGCAGAGAAAACGGACCGCGTTGCGCTCGAATCGTTGGTCTCGTCCACCGCATCGACGCCGACCAGTCCGAGCCGCGAAAAGCCCGCGACGATTCCGGTCGAAACCCATTTGCCGGTGGCGTCGATCACGCTGGCACCGGTCGGCACACCAACCGACGGCCCCGCCGCGACGATGCGGCCATCGCGCATGACGACTGTGCCTTGAGCCGGTGCAGATCCGTCTCCGACCGCAACCATGCCACCAGTGATCGCAATGGTTTGGGCGGTAGCGGGAGCTGCGAAAATTGC
>JANOZQ010000477.1:0-1990 GCA_031429555.1 Sphingomonas sp.
TGCTTGCCAACACTGTCATCGAGAATTTCCGGATCGAAAAGTGAAAGCCGCCGTCATCGTCTTCCCCGGATCGAATTGCGACCGCGACCTCGCCGTGGCCTTCCGTGACATCGGCGGTGAAGCACCGGTGATGGTCTGGCATCAGGAAACCGAATTGCCCGACGGCCTCGACGTCATCGGCGTCCCCGGCGGGTTCTCCTATGGCGATTATCTGCGTTCGGGCGCGATGGCCGCGCGCTCGCCGATCATGCGCGCGGTCATCGATGCCGCCGCACAGGGTCGTACTGTCATGGGCATTTGCAACGGCTTTCAGGTGCTGACCGAAGCGGGCCTTCTCCCCGGCGCGCTGATGCGCAATGCGGGCATCAAGTTCGTCGGTCGAGACGTCGCCCTGACGGTCAGCAACAGCCAGACCGCGTTTACCGCGCAATATAACGCCGACGAGCGTGTGACCTTCCCTGTCGCCCACCACGATGGCAATTACTTCGCCGACGCAACAACGCTGGACCGTCTCGAAGGCGAAGGCCGCGTCGTGTTTCGCTATGCAGAAAGCGTGAACGGCAGCGCGCGCGACATCGCCGGAATCATCAATGACGCAGGCAATGTCATCGGCATGATGCCGCACCCCGAACGCCGAATCGAACCCGCACATGGCGGGACCGACGGACGGCGCATGTTCGAAGGGCTGATAAACGCGGCGAACTGAGCCCGATCTAGACGAATCGTTTAGGTCGCTGCTGCCTGTTTTCGGCCACAATGCTTCCAGATATTCTCTGGAGCCGTGTCATGAACGCCATCAGCCCCGCATCCTCCTTTGCCCCGAACCGTACGTCAGATTTTCTGCCGTCATTCCGGTCGGGTGGCAGCCCGGGTGATCTTATCGCAAGCCTCGCCGATCCGGTCAGTGCGTTGCTCCAGAAAGTCGCGGCCAGCCCCTCGGGAGTCGAACAGGGTGCCCTGCTCCGCGCGCTCGACGGCTTTACTGGCGGACGGCAGGCGACCGATGCCCTTATGCGCGGCGACATTGCGCCGCAACAGAGCGTTCCAGCAGCCGGTGGCAAAACAGCGAAGGCACCCGCCTACACCGATCAGAATCTTTACGGCAAAGGGGGACCGCGCGCATCGGACATCCAGCAGGACAGCTTCGGCGATTGCTATTTCGTCGCAACACTCGGCGCTGTGGCCCAGGAAAACCCTGCGGCGATCCGCAATGCAATCAGTTACGATGCCAAGACGCAGTCGTTCAACGTGCGCCTCTATGACAGTGCGGGCAAGGCCCGGACGATCAACGTCACACAGGCTGAGATCGCCGACAATGTGAAGCAGGGCGGCGGCAGCACGATGGACAATACGGGGACAACCGCACGCGGCTGGCCCGCTGTCATGGAAACCGCGTTTGCCAAAATGAACGACAGCAATCCGAAAAATGGTCTGACCGAAGGCTACACCGCGATCCGCAACGGCGGCTGGCCAGCGGATGCCATGCGCACAGTCACGGGCAATGCCGGAACCGAAGTCAAATTCTCGCAAGGCATGTTCGAAACGCGCGGCACGGCGCTCGACCGGATGGGCAATGCCGTGGCCACGGCACTCAAAAACGACAAGCCCGTCACGGCGTGGTCGGTCCCCGAGCGCGATTCACGCAGCCTGTGGGGACAGATGACCGGTGCGGCCAATCCGCAGGACGGCCTTGCGGACAACCACGTCTACACCGTGCAGTCGGTTGCCAAGGACGCGAACGGCGTCTGGCAAGTGACGCTGCGCAATCCGTGGGGCCACAACATGGGTGTCGGCGAAGGCAAGGACCAGAAGTCTGCCTCGATGACCATTCCGCTCTCCGAGCTGGTCTCGACCGGCGGGCTCAACAGTTTCCGGGTTGGCAACTGAGCAGCACGGGCGGATAGTGCTGGCGTGACAACGGGACGAGACCATCCATGCGACCCATTCTTGCTTTTGCCGCAATGGCGCTTGTTGCTCCTTTCGAAACGGC
>JANOZQ010000478.1:0-2228 GCA_031429555.1 Sphingomonas sp.
GGGCGTTGGCGACCGGATCGTCGCGGGCCAGGTCATCCGCGTGCCGCCTGCCGAACCGGGCATGGCAAAGGTCGCGTCCGAACGCCCCAAGCGCGCGGTCTCCAACCTGACCGATGACGAGACTGCGTTTGCGCAGAGCCTTGTCATCTACAAGGATAATGCCGGACTCGTGCTCAACAAGCCGCCCGGCCTCGCGACGCAGGGCGGCAGTGGTACGGTCGATCACGTCGACCGCTTGCTTGACGCGCTGACTTACGAAGGCAAGGGGCGGCCCAAACTCGTCCACCGCCTTGATAAAGATACCTCTGGAGCTCTTCTGGTCGCCCGCACACCGCGTGCCGCCGCGCATTTCGCGACGGCTTTTTCCAGCCGCACTGCGCGCAAAGTCTATTGGGCGATTATCGTCGGCGTCCCCGACATTCATGACGGCATGATCGAGCTGCCCATTGCCAAACAGCCCGGCACCGGCGGCGAGAAGATGCACGTCGATGAGAAAGAAGGCAGCCCCGCGCGGACCCGCTACCGCGTCGTCCAGCGCGCAGGCAATGTCGCGGCGTGGGTCGAGCTGCAACCCTTCACCGGGCGCACGCATCAGCTGCGCGTCCACATGGCGGCGATTGGCCACCCCATTGTCGGCGACGGCAAATATGGCGGAAAGGCAAGCTTCCTGACCGGCACCGTCAGCCGCAAGATGCACTTGCACGCGCGCCGCATCCGCGTCGAGCATCCCGACGGCGACATCATCGACGTGACGGCAGACCTGCCGCCGCATTTCAGCGAAACACTCGACGACCTCGGTTTCGATATTGAAACAGGTGATGTGCTGGTCCTCGACGAAGTGAAATTCTCGGCCACGCCCGAAGGCAAAGCGCGGGCGGCGCTCAACAAGGCGAAGTCAGCGCGCAAGGAACGCAAGGGCGAACGCCGCGCGCGGGGGCAGACGGCGGCTCCGGTCAGGAAAAAGCCGCCCGCAAGGAAGAAGTAATGCACCCTAACCCCGCCTTCCGCTGGGAAGACCGCGACGCGATGCGTGCCTTTGCCACCGAAATCGGGTTTGGCATGCTGTTTGCCGCAACGCCCGATGGTCCCCGCGTTGCCCACATCCCCTTCGTTTTCTTGGACGACGACCGCATCGGCTTCCACGTTGCGCGCGGCAACGGGATTGCGCGGGGGCTGGAGGGGATCGAGGCGCTGTTCGTGGTCAACGGACCCGATGCCTATATCAGCCCCGACTGGTATGGCATCGACGACCAAGTGCCGACGTGGAATTACCTGACGCTCGAAATGCAGGGTACTGTCACGAAAATGGATCGCGAGACGCTGATTGCGCAGGCAGATGCCCTGTCCTTGCTGCAAGAAACGAGGCTCGCGCCGAAGCCGGCATGGACGCGCGACAAGATGGCCGATGGGCTGTTCGAAAAGATGCTCGGCGGCATTTTCGGCTTTGAAATGCGGGTGACCGGCTGGCGCGGCACGGCAAAACTGGGACAGAACAAGCCGCCCGAAGTTCGCGCGCGTGTCGCCGATACACTCGAGGCGCGCGGCCAGCGGGCAATGGCCTTGCTCATACGCGATCTGACATGAACCGCCTCGCCATTTTCGATTGCGACGGGACACTGGTCGATAGTCAGCATAACATCGTGATGGCCATGAACGATGCGTTCGTGCGCGCTCGGCTTGATCCGCCGGAACGGCTTGCGACGCTGAACGTCGTGGGGTTGAGCCTGATCGAAGCGATGCAGATGCTGCTGCCCGAAGCCGACCCTAAATTACACCACACGATGGCCGAGCATTACAAGCAAGCCTTCTGGCGACTGCGTGACAAGGGGATGGTCGAGGAACCGCTCTATGACGGGATCGCCGACGCTATCGACGCACTCGAAGCCGACGGCTGGCTGCTCGGTGTTGCGACTGGCAAATCGGATCGTGGGCTGGCCCTCTGCCTCGAATATCACGGCCTGACCCATCGCTTCGTCACCCTGCAAACCGCCGACCGGCATCCGTCAAAACCGCACCCCTCGATGATCGAAACCGCGATGGCCGACGCAGGCGCAGTACCCGAAACCACGGTCATGATCGGCGACACGAGCTTCGACATGCTGATGGCGCGCAACGCCAATGTCCGGGCGATAGGGGTTTCGTGGGGCTATCATCCGCCCGAAGATTTGCATGCTGCGGGCGCCTATGCCGTCGCCAACCACCCGCGTAACATCATGGAGCATCTATGA
>JANOZQ010000479.1:0-5947 GCA_031429555.1 Sphingomonas sp.
TAGTTGGTCAGCGCATCGACCCAGACATACATGACATGGTCGGGCGAGCCGGGCACCTTCACCCCCCAATCAAAGCTCGTCCGCGAAATGCTCAGGTCGCGCAGGCCGCCTTCGACAAAGCGGACGACTTCGTTGCGGCGGGTGTCGGGGCGGATAAAATCGGGTTGATTTTCATAAAGTTCTAGCAACGGCCTTTCATATCTCGAGAGCTTGAAAAACCAGCTTTCCTCGACCGTCCATTCGACCGGCGTTCCCTGCGGCGAGAGTTTGACACCACCCTCCCCGTCGACCAGTTCTTTTTCTTCGTAAAATGCTTCGTCGCGGACAGAATACCAGCCTTCGTATCGATCCAGATACAGATCACCATTGGCTTTCATCGCTTCCCAGATAGCCACACTCGCGCGGTGGTGCGCCGGATCGGTGGTGCGCTGGAAATGGTCGTAGCTGATGTTGAGCTTGTCACACATCGCTTGAAACTGGTCGGACATTTCGCGGGCCAGATCGGCAACCTCGACGCACTTGTTGCGCGCCGTTTGCACCATTTTCAGGCCATGTTCGTCAGTGCCGGTCTGAAACCGGACATCGCGACCCGACAGCCGGTTAAAACGCGCAATCGCATCGGCAGCAATTGCTTCATAAGCATGGCCGATGTGCGGCTTTCCGTTCGGATAGCTGATTGCGGTGGTGATATAAAAGGGATCGCCTGACATGCGGTCAGGCTTTAGCGGACCCGCGCAAGGGAGCAAGGCTCGCGACAATCCCCGCCATCTCAAACACGACCGTTTCCGCCACCAGCGACTGCGGAATGGCAATTTGCGACAGGGCACGCGCCTTGCTCCACGCTGTCAATGCAGCATCAAGCGTCGCGCCATCCGCCAACCTCGCCTGATCGGCAATGAACGCAGGCGCACGACCGAGAAACGCCTCATATCGCGGCAAAGCGGACTTGACCGAGAGCGACTGCGCCAGTTTGCTACGCACCATATTGGTCGGATCACCGCTTTGCGCCAGCTCAGCCAACGCAGCATCCAGCGTTGCCATATCGAGTTCAGCGTAAGCCAGCGCGGTAGCAGGCGATCCGTTTGCACTCGCGATTACTTCTGCGCGTTTGGCGGGGTCGAGGTCAGGAAGCTGATCATTCAACACTGACGTCATAGCGGCATCATCAAGCGACCCGAACATCAACGTTCGGCAACGCGACCGGATAGTCGGAAGCAACCGCCCCGGTTGGTGGCTGACGAGCAGAAAAATCGTGCTTGGAGGTGGTTCCTCAAGGCTTTTGAGGAGCGCGTTGGGGCCCGATCTGCCTTCGAGATCGTCCACCGAATCGATGATGATCACGCGGCGATCGGCAATTGCCGTTGCCGTGGTAAGGAGCTGCCGCATGGCGCGCACTTGATCGACCGTAATGCTGCGCGCGAGCTTGTCGGTCTTGTCATTGACCAATCGTTCCATCCGCAAAAAGTCGGGATGGCTGCCCGCTGCGATCAGCTTTGCACCCTGTGAGTCAGGGTCACTGGCGTTCATCATCAGGCGCGCGGCGAAATCGGCAAAGCTTGCCTTGCCAACCCCCTTCGGCCCCGCGAGCAACCACGCATGGTGCATCCGCTCGCCTCCGAGTGCTGCCCGGAAAGCAGCAATTTTAGTATCGAGGCCGTAGAGATTCACAGGAAGTCACCGAGTGCGTCAACCAACCGTTTGGAAACGCTCGCAACTTCGCCCGAGGCATCAATTATTTTGATGCGGTCAGGTTCTTCCGTCCCCAACGCGGCAAATCGGTCCGCTAATTTTTGATGATAGTCTGTCCCACGGCTGCCAATCCTGTCGTTCTCGCCTTCGTCGCGAAACTGGGCCCGCCCGTGCGCTTCATCGAAGTCAAGCGACATCAAAAACGTCCGGTCCGGTATCAGCCCGCCACTGCCAACCTTGTGCAGCGCGAGTATGTCATCATCCGAAACACCCCCCGCCCCGCCCTGATACGCGCGCGTTGAATCGATGAACCGGTCACAAATTACCCACGCACCGCGTTCGAGCGCTGGCCTGATGACTTTCTCGACATGATCGGCCCGCGCCGCCGCAAATAGCAACGCCTCCGCCCGCGCGCTCCAGCGGTCTTCGCTACCGGTCATCAGCAGGTCGCGGATTGCTTCCGCTCCGGCGGTCCCACCAGGCTCGCGCGTCACGACGACCTCTATGCCGCGCGCTCGCAAAGCGTCCGCTAACCGCGCCGCCTGCGTCGATTTGCCGACCCCCTCGCCGCCTTCAAGCGTAATGAATTTGCCTTTGGTCACTTGGGCCGTCACGCCCCGACAAGCGACTTTATGCCAGCCCACAGCCGCCCGAAGAAACCAGCCTCGCCAACGTCGGTTTCGGCAACAAGCGGCATTGTCTGCGGCCCCGTTTCGGGCGTTGTGACGACAAGGTTAGCAATATGCTGCCCTGCCTTGATCGGTGCCTTGACCGGCCCGTCATAGACCACTTTCACCGTCATGTTCGCCGCCGCACCGGCGGGTAAAGTGACAGCGAGATTTCGCGGCGGGACGAGGCCAACGGTCGCGGCATCGCCCAACTGTACATCAGCCGTCTCGACGCGCTTGCCCTTTGGGAACAATGGCTTGGCGGTCCAAGCCTTGAAACCCCAATCCATGAACTTGACCGATTCTGTGATCCGCCCGTTGAAACTGTTGAGACCCGCGACAACCATAACGAGCCGACGACCATTCTGATCGGCTGATCCCGTAAAACCATAGCCGGCTTCTTCGGTATGACCCGTCTTCAAACCATCCGCACCGGCTACCCGGCCCAGCAAAGGATCGCGATTGGCCTGCGTGATGGCAGCACCCGATCCCAGCGTCTTGCCCCAGGTGAACTCCTTCAGTGAATAAAAGCGCTTATAAAGATCGGGATGATCCTCGATCGTCGCTTTGGCCAGCGTCGCGAGGTCGCGCGCTGTCGTATAAGTCCGCCCTTCGTCGGGCCATCCGTTCGATGTGCCGAACTGGCTGTTGCTTAAGCCAAGTTTTTTCGCCGCATCGTTCATGCGTTGAACAAACGCCGCCTCGGTTCCCGAGATCCCTTCGGCCAATACGATGCACGCATCATTGCCCGACAACGTCACAATGCCTTTCAGCAAATTCTCGACGCTGACCTTCTCGCCCGATGACAGGAACATCGTCGAACCAGCGGCTGGGCCATGCCATTTTGCCCAAGTTTCAGGACGAACATCCATCATCTGGTCGAGCTTCAATTCACCCTTCTCGATCATCTCGAACGCAACATAGACTGTCATCATCTTCGCCATCGACGCCGGTGGCATCCGGCGGTCGGCGTCCTTTGCGTAAAGCACCGCACCTGACGACAGATCGACCATATAGGCGACCGGCGCCGTCGTCTCGTAAGGCGGGGCGGCCGCCGTTGCAGGGTAGGCGGCAGCAAGTACGAACGCAGCAGTCGGTAAATAGGGCTTCATAACATTCCTTGGGTCATCATCGGACGATGCGGACGTCCGGATAGCCCTTTGCCGCGAGCGGTGCCAGCGCCGCTTTTACTTTGCCGATGTTTTCGAAGGGGCCAAGCCGTATCTGAAACAAGCCGTTCGAGACCATCAAATCCGCGCCAAGCTGCGCAGCCATCGTTTCGGCCCGGTTGCGTCCCGAAAATGTGGCGACACGAATGAAATAGGGCGGCCCGCCCACCGGAACTGTCGCCATGTTTGATTTGGGCGGGGTCCAGCCATTGCGGCTGCGCAGTGCATCCAAATCACTTCCGCTTAACGTTGCTTCACCACCCCGCGTGGCGGTATCAACGTGCCGCACTCGCACCAGACGCGCGCCATGTCCCAACATGCCAAGCCTTAGCGCTGCCGCTTTCGACAAATCGATGATGCGGTTGCTGTGATAGGGACCGCGATCATTGATCCGCACGCGCACCGTCTTTCCATTGTCCAGCGTGGTTACCTCAACCCATGACGACATGGGTAGTGTCGGGTGCGCTGCCGTCATCGCATCGGGATGGAAAGTCTCGCCGTTGGCGGTTTTGCGTCCGCGCAATTCGTCGCCGTACCAACTCGCATGCCCCGTTACTTCATATTCAGGTGCAGCGCCTGCCGACGATGCTGCAAAAAAGACGCCGAGAACGACGCCGTAGGTTATATGGTCAACTCGCAACCGCATCGGCAAGAAGCCCGACGGCCAGCGCATAAAAATTTGAACAATTATAATCGAGGATCGCCCGGTAATTGCCGGTCAGAAGATAGGCCGTCGCCCCGTCTCCGTCGGGTTCGAGCAGCGTAGCCAGCGTTGAATCGGGTAATGTTCGTCCTATCGGAGCCACGCCCAGCGCGCGCCATTCGCCCATCGTTTTCCATTGGCTGTGCCGTGCATGGACACGCGGGCAGCGCGGGCTGACGGTCCGGTTTGCTATCGCGGCGCGGTCAAGCTCGGGGGACACGCGCACTGCAACACCCCAGGGCTGGTTTGGCTTCCACCCCGCCGCGACAAAATAATTGGCAATCGATGCAAGCGCATCAGCTTCGTTCCGCCAGATATCGATCCGACCGTCCCCGTCGCCATCGCGCGCCAAACGAAGATACATCGATGGCAGAAACTGCGGATAGCCCGTCGCTCCTGCCCAGCTTCCCGCAATTGCGTCGCGTGGAATGCCGCTGTCGATGATTTTCAGCGAGGCAATAAATTCGCCTTCAAACAAGGCACGCCGCCGCCCCTCATAGGCAAGCGTGGCCAGCGACTGTGGCAAGTCGAAATTGCCCGTGAACGCGCCATAATTGGTCTCGTTGCCATAGATCGACACCATGATGCTTTCGGGCACGCCCGTTTCGCGCTCAACCTTGGCAAGGAACGGGCGGAGAGACGCATATTTAATGCGCCCCCGGCTGATCCGCGCATTGTCGACATGCCGCGCGCGATAAGGCGCAAATTGCGGAATGACATTCGGATTGGCACCCGGTTGTGCCCGGTCAAGTTCGACGACGCGCGAATTATAGGCGAGCGTCGGAATGATCGCGTCGACAGTCTGGCGGCTCACGCCTTGAGCGACGGCTTGTCGGCCCAATCCGGCAACATAAGCCGCAAAGCCGGTCTCGGCCTGCGCTGCCAGCCGTCCACCGCCAAGTCCCGACAACGGCGAAAGCAACGCGATCGCCATAACGCCAAAGAATAGTGCCCCTCGCATTTCTTGTGTGTGACACAGAAGCAGCGCCACGGGAATTCCTTTTGTCGCAACCCTTGCACGCCCGCCCGCGCGCCCGCTAAAGGCGTCATACCGGACAGGTGGCCGAGTGGTTTAAGGCAACGGTCTTGAAAACCGTCGTGGGTGGAAGCTCACCGTGGGTTCGAATCCCACCCTGTCCGCCATGGTTTCGATGGAAATAGCGCAAATGGACTTGCCCCGGACACCATCTTTCCGTCTGGATGGCCGCCGCGCCATCGTCACCGGCGCCGGGCGCGGTATCGGACTGGCGGCTGCGGCAGCCTTGGCCGAAGCGGGGGCTAACGTAACGCTGATCGCGCGCACCGCCTCCGAAATCGATGCCGCCGCCGATGCCATGGGCGGCACTGCAGCAATCCTTGATGTCTTGGACATAACGGCCGTCAAATCTTTTTTTGCTACCCGCCCCGCCTTTCATATCCTCGTCAACAATGCCGGGACCAACCGTCCCAAACCGATGACGGACGTCAGCGAGGGGGATTATGATGCCGTCTATGACCTCAATGTCAAAAGTGCCTTCTTCGTGGCACAGGCCTGTGTTCAAAAAATGCTCGCTGAGAAGGTATCTGGATCGCTGATCCACATCGGCAGCCAGATGGGCCATGTCGGCGGGCCGAACCGCAGCCTCTATTGCGGGTCCAAATGGGCGCTGGAGGGTATGAACAAAGCGTTCGCGCTGGACCTCGCCGCGCACAATATCCGCAGCAACACCATCGCGCCG
>JANOZQ010000480.1:0-4520 GCA_031429555.1 Sphingomonas sp.
CATGGGCATCATGATAATCCCTTTCGTTTCCTCGATGGCCGATGACTCTATCGCGGCCGTTCCGCAGTCGATGCGCGACGGCAGCCTTGCCATGGGCGCGACCACATCCGAAACGATCCGCAAGGTTATCGTTCCCGCCGCCCTTCCCGGTATTGTCGGCGGCGTCCTCCTCGCCGTCAGCCGCGCGATCGGCGAAACGATGATTGTCGTTATGGCCGCTGGCCTTGCCGCAAACCTCACCGCTAATCCCTTTGCCAGTGTGACAACGGTGACGACGCAGATCGTGCAGCTGCTGACCGGCGACAGCGAGTTCGACAGCGCTAAAACGCTCGCGGCATTCGCGCTCGGCCTCGTGCTGTTCATCGTCACGCTGCTGCTCAACATCGTCGCTCTGCGCGTCGTGAAGAAATATCGGGAAGCGTATGACTGAGCCGCTCATCCGTATCCCGACCGACTGGAAATCCGCCGATATGCAGGGGCGGATTGCGCGGCGCTATAGTGGCGAGCGCATTTTTCGATTGTTCGGCCTCGGCGCGATTTTGCTGTCAGCGGGGTTTCTAGCCTTTCTGCTCGTCACGATGGTTTCGAACGGCGCACGCGGGTTTACGCAGACGCAGATTACCGTGCCGTTCGACCTGCAAAAGCTCGGTATTGACGCCAATGCGGCGCGCGCTGGGATTGGTTTAGTCGAAGTTCCAGCGGTTGCTGCCGATGCGGCATTCGGCAAAGGCGCGGGCATTGCCTTGTCGCAGAATGGCTGGCTCGCGTTGCGCGATGCGATTGCCCGCGATCCGTCGATCCTGACGCGCCCGACGACAATCAAGATACCGGCATCGTCGGCCATTGCCTTTGCCGACCGTGGCGAAGGGACAGCGGAGACGCGGGCATTGTTCAAGACCCTCAACGACAAAGGGGTGGTCAGCACGGGTTTCAACAGCCAGTTCCTGACCGGCAGCGACGCGACGGATCCGACACAGGCGGGCATCTGGGGCGCTTTCAAGGGATCCCTACTGACAATGGCAGTCACGCTGCTGCTTGCGTTCCCGATTGGTGTGCTGTCGGCGCTCTACCTCGAAGAATATGCACCGCGGAACCGCTGGACCGATCTGATCGAGGTTTCCATCAACAATCTTGCTGCTGTGCCATCGATCATTTTTGGCCTACTTGGCCTTGCGGTGTTCCTCGGCATGTGGGGAATGCCGCGTTCGGCCCCGCTGATCGGCGGCATGACACTCGCGCTGATGACGATGCCGGTCATTGTCATTGCAGGCCGCAATGCGATCAAGGCCGTGCCGCCGTCGATCCGCGACGCCGCACTCGGCATCGGTGCGTCGCGCATTCAAGTGGTTTTCCACCACGTTCTGCCGCTCGCACTGCCTGGCATCCTCACCGGCACGATCATCGGCATGGCGCGCGCGCTGGGCGAAACCGCGCCGCTGCTGATGATCGGGATGCGCGCATTTGTCGCCACGCCACCGGATGGCATCAGCGATCCCGCGACTGTGCTCCCCGTCCAGATTTTCCTGTGGTCCGACGAAGTCAGCCGCGGCTTCATCGAAAAAACCAGCGCGGCGATCATCGTCCTGCTCGTCTTCCTCCTCGCGATGAATGCCATCGCGATTTACCTCCGCAACAAATTCGAAACCCGCTGGTGAGTTCTGACATGACGCATAAAATGACAGCCCGCGACGTCAACGTCTGGTATGGCCAGAAACAGGCGATCAACAGCGTATCGATTGATGTTGACCAGGAAAATGTAACGGCGTTCATCGGTCCGTCGGGATGTGGAAAATCGACGTTTCTGCGCACGCTGAACCGTATGAACGACACGGTCGCCAGTGCGCGGTTTGAAGGCAAGATCACGTTGGATGGTGATGATATTTATGCCCCGTCTATGGATGTCGTTCAGCTCCGTGCCCGCGTCGGCATGGTGTTCCAGAAGCCCAATCCCTTCCCCAAATCAATCTACGAAAATGTCGCTTATGGCCCACGTATTCATGGCCTCGCGTCGGCCAAGACCGACATGGACCGCATCGTCGAGGAATCGCTGAAACGTGCCGGCCTCTGGGAAGAAGTGAAGGATCGCCTGACGGAAAGCGGCACTGCATTGTCGGGGGGGCAGCAGCAGCGCTTGTGCATCGCGCGCGCGATTGCAGTCGATCCCGAAGTCATCCTCATGGACGAGCCCTGCTCGGCGCTCGACCCAATTGCGACGGCAAAGATTGAGGAGCTGATCCACGCCCTGCGCGGTCGCTATGCCATCGTCATTGTGACGCACAACATGCAGCAGGCGGCGCGCGTTTCGCAGCGGACGGCATTTTTCCACCTTGGAACTTTGGTCGAATATGGCGTCACGTCGGACATTTTCACAAATCCGAAGCAGGAACGCACCAAAGACTATATCACTGGCCGCTACGGCTAAGGACACAGGCACATGACAGACCACACAGTCAGAGCATTTGACGACGACATCGGCGAGCTTCGCGGCCACATTGCCGATATGGGCGGGCGGGCCGAAGTGGCAATTACTTCGGCGATGCAGGCGCTGGTCAAACGCGACCTTGAGCTCGCACGCAAAGTGATCGCCGATGATAAAGCAATCGACCGGCTCGAAACTGAAGTCGAGAAACTTGCCGTTCGCATTATCGCCCTACGCGCGCCGATGGCGGATGATTTGCGCGAAGTTATTGCTGCCCTGAAAATTGCTGCCGTGCTCGAACGTATTGGCGACTATGCTAAAAATATTGCCAAACGCACCGGAGCTCTAGAAAACCGCCGCAAGATCGAGCCGATTTCGCTTCTCCCCAGTATGGCGAAAGTGGCAACCGAAATGGTCCGCGACGTTCTCGATGCCTTTGCCGCGCGTGACATTGCCGCCGCCATCGAAGTCAACGACCGCGACCGGATTGTCGATGATTTCTACAATTCGATTTTCCGCACACTCGTCACCTACATGTACGAAAACCCGCAAAGCATCGGCGATGCTGCGCATTTGCTGTTCGTCGCAAAGAACCTCGAACGGGTCGGCGACCACGCCACCAACGTGGCCGAAATGGTCTATTTCGCTGCCACCGGCGACTACATGGCCGAGCGCGAGCGCGGCGATCCGTTTGCCGATCTTGAAAAAGGATAATCCTATGTCGCGTGCAAAAATGCTTTTGGTCGAAGACGATGCGGCGCTCGCCGAACTGCTCGTCTATCATTTCAAGCGCGAAGATTTCGACGTCGCGCAGACGGCAGACGGCGAAGAAGCGCTGCTGATGGCGCAGGAAACGCCGCCCGACATCGTCCTGCTCGACTGGATGCTCGAAAGCCTGTCGGGCATCGAAGTGTGCCGTCGCCTGCGCCGCATGCCCGAGACGGCCAACGTCCCGATCATCATGCTGACGGCGCGCGGCGAAGAAGAAGACCGGGTCCGGGGATTGGAAACCGGCGCCGATGATTATGTCACCAAGCCATTCAGTCCGCGCGAACTTGTGGCGCGTGTCGGCGCGGTTTTGCGTCGCGTGCGTCCGGCGTTGGCGGGTGAAGCGATGATCTATGCCGACATCGAAATGGACACGGTTGGCCACAAAGTGAAACGCGGCGGCGCAATGATTCCGCTCGGGCCGACCGAGTTTCGCCTGCTCAAGCATTTCCTAGAACATCCCGCGCATGTGTTCTCGCGGGAACGTCTTCTCGACAGTGTCTGGGGTCATGACAGCGACATCGAGCCACGCACGGTTGATGTACACATCCGCCGCCTGCGCAAAGCCATCAACGAAGGCGGCAAGCCCGACATCATCCGCACGGTGCGATCGGCAGGCTATGCGCTGGATGCCGATGGACGGCTTTAAGCGGTAAAGCGTTCGCGCCGCGCCACGACCCGAGAACCCGTTTCGGCTGCGCAGCGTTCTTCCTTCACCTGCGCAGTGGCGCGGAAGAACAAGGAGTCGCGCAATGAAGATTTTGGCTTTCACAGCAGCTTTGATGCTCAGCGGCGCGGCCTTCGCGCAAGCCACACCCCCGACCGAACCCGCGCCGCCCGCAATGCCTGCGCCCGAGACGCCGCCGACGGGTGAAATGCCAGCGGCCCCTGCCGAGCCTGCAATGCCAGCTGCACCTGCCGCACCGGCTGTGCCCGAAGCGGCCATGCCAGCACCGGCACCAACGATGGCGCCAATGGCGGCTTCACCTGCACCCGCCGCACAAGCGGAATATCCGCGCTGCTCAGCGACAGTGACCGACCAGTGCATTCAGGGGCCTGCGCGTGAACGTAACACGAAGCGCGCGCGTCGCCGCTGAGCGAACCTCGTTGACGTAAACGGAAACCTTGGGCAACGACGGAGCACCTTCTCCCGATGCCCAAGGATCCGCTTATGACCATCAGTTTCGAAAACCGTGTTGCCATTGTCACAGGCGCAGGGGGCGGGTTGGGCCGTGCCTATGCGCTTGAACTTGCACGGCGCGGGGCCAAAGTTGTGGTAAACGATCTTGGTGCCGCGCTTGATGGCACCGGCCATTCGGATGCCGCCTTGCAA
>JANOZQ010000481.1:0-1523 GCA_031429555.1 Sphingomonas sp.
ACCCAGCGGAATACCCATCCGGGTCGGTGCCCGGTCACGCTCGCCATTGATACTGAAAGCGCCCGACAGGGCTTGCGTAACGATATCGAATGATGGCGCATCGCGCAGGGGCCCCGTCATCCCGAAACCTGAAATCGCGCAATAGATCAATCGTGGATTGATCGCCGACAGCGTATCGTATCCCAACCCCAGCCGGTCCATCACCCCGGGCCGGTAATTCTCGACCAGAATGTCTGACCTTGCCGCCAAATCGCGAGCCAGCGCCACGCCCTGCTCGGTCTTCAAATCGATCACGATGCTTTTCTTGCCGCGATTGATGCCCAGGAAATAGACACTATGGCCATCCTCGAACGGCGGAAATGTGCGGGTATCGTCTCCGTCGCCCGGTGGCTCGATCTTGATGACTTCGGCCCCGAGATCGGCCAGCGCCTGCGCCGCCGCCGGTCCTGCCAGCACGCGGCTGAAATCAAGGACGCGGATGCCTGCCAGCGGGCCATGCCACGGGGTTGCATCGGTCATGGTTGTGCCCGACGCCGCAACGCGATGCCGTAAATCACCAGCGCCACGCCCGCGAACAGGAACCACGGCACCGCATAGGCCAGATGATTGTTCGAACTCCCCGCGGGGCTGGGCGGGGCGCTGGCGGCGAGGCCGGGCGCAGGCACATCGGCGACAAGCATCGGGCGCAGCGGCGGTGCGGTGCCGAAAGCTTTTCCGATCAGGCTCGACTGATTGGGCTCGGTGGTGATCAGGCCATCGACAGTGCCGCCGCGCCAGTCGGGTTTGAATGCGGGGTTGGCCGCAACACCCATGTCGATCAGCGCGCCCGGCCCTTCGGCTCCCGTCCTGCATTCGGCAATGTGACGGTATCCGCCTTGGCCAGTCGGCGTCGCGCCCCCCGATACGCGCCAACCGGTAACGCGCAGGCATGTGACGCTACTTTTGCGGAACATTGCCTCGTTGGCGACCGGCGCTTGCGCGGGATACGCCGTCGGCGGCAAGCCCCGATTGGCCGAAAGCTGCGCAATCAGCGCTTCTTTTTCAACACGACGCTGCAATTGCCAGACGCCGAGCGCAATCATAGCAACGACGGCAATCAGGACCAGCGTGGTCGGGATGATCGGCAGGCGCTTCATTTGCGATATTCCGACTGGAGCAGCGCAGCCTTGCCAACGCGCAGCCCGCCAATGACGAGACCAAGCGTGAACGCAGGCCAGATCAGGATATGCACCCAGAATGGCGGTTCGGTGCTGAGTTGCAAGCTGACCGCGCCAATCACCACAAGCGCGCCGACAATAAGCGTCAGGAATGCCGCGGGTCCATCACCAACATTATACTGCGTGAAATCCAGCCCGCACGCGCGGCACGTCGGCGCAAAACTGATCATGCCATCGAACAGAGTTACAGCGCCGCACTTAGGGCATTGGCCTTTAATCGCAGTTATGAACGAGGCCGCCATCAGGCGCGCCCGACACACCACGGATCGGGTTGCAGATCGACGGGGACGCCGCCGACATCAGGGC
>JANOZQ010000482.1:0-9802 GCA_031429555.1 Sphingomonas sp.
GCCTATAAAGTCCGCTGGACCCGCGAAAGCTGGTACAAAGTCCTCGTCGCCTCCCGTCAGGAGCCATTGCCATGACTGAAGTCTCCTGGTTCTCCGCCCTGTGCGACGATGACTATGAATTCCTTGGGGCACCCGACCCCATGCTCGCGTCAAGCTGGGAGCATTGCCGCAATATCGTCCTGACGGCGGAAAAAGGCGGGTTCGACAATATCCTCCTCCCCAGTGGCTATCAGCTCGGTCTCGATACCACCGGCTTCGCCGCCGCCATCGCTGCGCTTACGAGCAAAATACGCCTCCTGATGGCGATCCGCATCGGTGAAAGCTGGCCACCCCAACTCGCCCGCCAAATCGCGACACTCGATCAGATTACCGGCGGTCGGATGACGATCAACATCATCTCGTCCGATTTGCCCGGCGAAAAGCTCGCCAGTGCCCCGCGCTATGCCCGCACGCTAGAAGTCATGCAGATCCTCAAAACGCTGCTCAACGGCGAGCATCTCAACCATCAGGGCGAGCATTATAAAATCGACGTCGCGCCGCCGCGCATGACGACCGTCAGCGGCAAATGCCCCCCGCTTTATTTCGGTGGCCTGTCCGACGACGCCCGCGAAGCTGCCGCCCAAGGCTGCGACGTTTATCTGATGTGGCCCGACACCATGCCTGCCGTCCGCGAGATTATTTCGGACATGCGTGCCCGTGCCTCCAAACATGGCCGCACGCTCAAATTCGGTTACCGCGCGCACGTCATCGTCCGCGAAACCGAATCAGAAGCCCGCGCCTATGCCAGCCGCCTGCTTTCCAAACTAGATGCCGACACCGGCGATGCCATCCGCGCCAAATCGCTCGATTCCGCGAGCTACGGCGTCCAGCGTCAGGCAGAACTCCGTGCGCAAGCCGGCGACGAGGGCTTTGTCGAAGACAATCTCTGGACCGGCATCGGGCGTGCGCGATCAGGGTGCGGGGCTGCCATTGTCGGCGATCCGGATCAAGTTCTGGCAAAACTCAAAGCGTACGAAGCCGAAGGGATCGACGCATTCATCCTGTCAGGATACCCGCACGCCGCAGAAGCCGATCTTTTTGCCCGCCACGTCCTGCCGCATCTCGATCACGGGCCGCTGATAGTATAAGGCGAGGTTCATGCCAACGCGCGTACTGATCCTGATCCCCGCCATGCTGCTCCCCGGCTGTGTTCAGACAGTCGCCAGTGTTGTGACCGCTCCTTTCAAAGTTGTTGGCAAAGCCGCCGACTGGGCCACAACCAGTCAGGACGAAGCCGACCGCAACCGGGGCCGCTATGTCCGCAAGGCCGAGGAGCGCGCGCGAAAGGATTGTAAACGCCAAGTCGAAGGCGATCTGGCGCGCGAACAGTGCGTGCGTGACAGGTTGCGTGAACAGGGAATTTCATAAAAAAACGTTCCGTTAACGAATTCGGGCGAAGGATTATGAAACTTTCGGACGTTAAAGCGTTGTGACGATGCTGCACCCGGTCCGGTGCATCATAAAAAAAGGGGATCAATGTGCGCGATGACACGCTGTTGCTGACCGAAGATCAGCATTCACCCGACGTAACTGTCGCAGACGATACACCTCTCATTCCCAAAGAACTCAGCGGCATTGTCGCCGCAACAGTACCTGCCCTCGCACTTGCGGCGTGCGGCGGTGGCGGCAGTTCGCCAACCGCCTCGGCACCGCCTCCCCCACCGCCACCGCCTCCCCCACCGCCACCTCCAACGGGTGTGCAATCGAGCCGCTTCCTCGCGCAGGCGACAATGGGTGCAACGAAGGCCGACATTACGGCCCTGCAATCCAGCACATATGACGCGTGGATCACCACGCAGTTTGCGACACCGCGTGCAACATCGCACTGGGACTGGCTGATCGCGCAGGGGTACAATGCCGCCGCAAACATCAACAATGAAAATGGCTTTAATACCACTGTCTGGCGTCAGGCAATTTCCGGGCAGGATGCCTTGCGCCAGCGCGTCGGCCTTTCATTGTTGGACTTGTTGGTCGTCGGTATTAGCGGTTTAAATACCCAATGGCGCGCGTTTGCCGCGGCCGCATATTACGACGTGCTGCTCGATGGTGCATTCGGCAATTTCCGCGATTTGATCGAAAAGATTTCGCTCAATGCCGGAATGGGAATTTATCTTACCTTCCTGAACAATCGTAAAGCAAATGCGGCAAACGGATCGCAGCCGGACGAAAATTATGCCCGCGAGCTGATGCAGCTGTTCACGATCGGTCTCGTAAAGCTCAACGCCGACGGCACGGTGCAGACGACGGGCGGCAAACCCGACGAAAGCTACACGCCGCAGGATGTGTCGGGACTGGCGCGTGTCTTCACCGGCTTCGTGCTCGACGGCACCGACGGGACAACGCCCGACCGCCTGCGCAAACCGTTGGTCCAAAAGGCTTCGGACCACGAACTCGGCGTCAAGACGTTTCTGGGCACGACGATTCCTGCCAATACCGACGGCATGGCCAGCTTGAAGATCGCACTCGATACGATCTTTGCGCATCCCAACGTGCCGCCGTTCATTTCGAAGCAACTGATCCAGCGTCTCGTCACGAGCAATCCGTCAACGGCCTATGTCGGTCGCATATCGGCTGTGTTCGCTAACAACGGATCGGGCGTGCGCGGCGATATGAAACCGGTCATCCGCGCTATCCTGCTCGACACCGAAGCACGCAGTGACGCCAACATCACCAACCCAAGCTTTGGCAAGTTGCGCGAACCCGTAGTTCGCCTGACCAATTGGGCACGCGCCTTTGGGGTGACGTCGGCAAGCGAGTTGTGGAACTTCGGTGACACCAGCAGCACGGCAAACCGGCTCGGTCAAAGCATCGGACGGGCGCCAAGCGTTTTCAACTTTTTCCGACCCGGCTATGCGCCGCCCAATACATCAATCTCGTCATCAAATCTCGTCGCCCCGGAGTTCCAGATTACCAGCGAGCCCAGCGTCATTGCCTATGTCAATTACATGCAGACGCTGATCCAGTCAGGCGCGGGCGATGCGAGGGGGAATTATACCGACATCCTTACCAAAGCGGCCGATTCGCAAGCGCTGGTCGATGAAGTGAATCTGGTGCTGGCCGCGGGACAGCTGAGTGCGGCTACGGTGACGGCGATCAAAACTGCCGTCGACAGCATCGTCTTTACGGGCACCAACGGCCCGATCAACCGGGTTTACATGGCCATCCTGCTGGTGATGGCCGCGCCCGAATATATTGCACAGAAATAAGGGGAACGATGATGAAGAATGATCAATCACGCCGTTCGTTCCTGCAAACCACGGCCACATTTGGCCTCGCAGGGGCGGCATCACCGTTCGTCACGACTCTGGCCGCAATCGGCGAAGCTGCCGCTGCTGTCAGCAGCGATTACAAGGCGCTGGTTTGCGTGTTTCTGTATGGCGGTAACGACTATGCCAACACGGTCACACCCTATGACCAGGCAAGCTATGATGCCTATGCACGGCTGCGTCCTGCGATTGCCTATCAGCGCTCGGCGCTTGATGCGACCGCGCTGACGCCAACAACAGCACTGGCGGGCGGGCGGCAATATGCGCTGGCACCTGCGCTGGCACCGCTGCTTCCTGTATTCAACGCGGGCAAGATGGCTGTCATGCTCAATGTCGGCACGCTCGCACAACCGACGACAAAGGCGCAGTATGTTGCCCGGAGCGTCGCGCTTCCGCCAAAGCTGTTTTCGCACAATGACCAGCAGAGCTACTGGCAATCGTCCAGTCCAGAAGGTGCGTCATCGGGCTGGGGCGGGCGCATCGGCGACCTGATGCAGGCCAGCAACGGCACATCGCTGCTTACCTGCATCAATGCAGCGGGCAACGCCGTGTTCCTCGCCGGCAAGACCGCGTTCAATTATTCGATCAGCAGCAATGGCCCGGTCTCACTATCCGGGAATACTACCCTGTTCGGGTCATCGGCGGGCAGTGCAGCGTTAAAAGCCCTGATGACCGGGTCCCGCGCAAATATTTTCGAAAATGAACATGCCAAGGTCAGTAAGCGGTCGCTGGACACGGGCGCGCAGGTCACAAGTTCACTTGCCGCCGCACCCGCTTTTACGACGGTGTATCCCGCCGGAAACTCATTGGCCGACCAGCTTAAAGTTGTTGCGCGTATGATTTCGGTCAGCAGCGAACTCGGGGCAAAACGCCAGGTTTTCTTTGTGTCGCAGGGCGGCTTTGACCTTCATGACAATCTCGCGGCACAACAACCCGTGCTCCTCGCCAACGTCGCCAATGCCATGCGCGCCTTTTACGACCACACGGTTGAATTGGGCGTCGCCGACAAAGTCACGACCTTCACCGGTTCGGATTTCGGGCGCACGCTCGTGCCCAACTCCGACGGATCAGACCATGGCTGGGGGTCGATGCACTTCGTCATGGGTGGCGCGGTAAAGGGTAAGCAATTCTATGGCGCAGCGCCCGAAATTGCGAACAACGGTGCGGATGACGTTGGTCAGGGTCGCTTGCTGCCCAATATCGCTGTCGATCAATATGCATCGACTCTGGCGACATGGTTCGGCGTCTCGAACAGCGACATGACGACGGTTCTCCCCAACATGGGCAGCTACAATCCGTCGTCTTGGAACCTCGGTTTTATCTAGGGCGTGGTGGGCGCGGCAGGGATTGAACCTGCGACCCCACCCGTGTGAAGGGTGTGCTCTACCACTGAGCTACGCGCCCCCTGCCGAGAAACAAATCACGCTGGGGCCAAACCACGCCAGAAATGCGAAAGGCGGCAATGACGCCGCCTGTCGCTTCGTTTTGCCTAACCGCCAACGCAGCGGTTTGTAAAGCTGCTTAGTTCACAGAATCCTTGAGCGCTTTGCCCGGTCGGAATTTGGGCTGACTCGATGCCTTGATCGCCATCGGCTCACCGGTGCGCGGATTACGACCTGTCGACGCTTTGCGGCGTGTCACCGAAAAGCTGCCGAACCCCACCAAGCGAACTTCACCCCCTTTTTTCAGCGCATGTGATATCGTGTCGAACACGGCCTCGACGGCTTTGGACGCATCGCCTTTGCTCAGGCCGGCGACATTGGCGACTTCGCCGATCAAATCCTGCTTATTCATACCCTGGATACCCCCTCGGAATCGTGGTGAATGATGGAATCACTCTATAAACGAGCGCCGTAGTAATGCGCCGCTGCGCGCGGTTGTCAAAACAAAAGCGTCACAAAGCAGGATTACTGGGGTTTCGTGCCGTTTCGAGACTCTTGTCCCTTAATGTCGTAGCGTTTCTTCCGGAGGCACCGCCCCTGGCACGGGCTGGGCGGCAAGCTCGTCGGCTTCGGTCCAATCAATGGCGGTCAACGGCTCTGTCAATGCCAGCGCCAGCACTTCGTCAACATGGCGAACGGGAATAATCTTCAAGCCATCACGGATATTCGCCGGGATTTCGGCCAGATCCTTTTCGTTTTCGTGCGGGATCAGCACCGTGGTGATCCCGCCGCGCAACGCGGCGAGCAGCTTTTCCTTCAAGCCGCCAATCGGCAACACGCGTCCCCGCAAGGTGACCTCACCCGTCATCGCAACATCGCGGCGCACCGCCACGCCCGTGAGCGTCGATACCATCGCGGTTACCATGCCGACGCCTGCCGACGGGCCATCCTTGGGCACGGCCCCTTCGGGCAAATGGATGTGAATATCCTTGCGCGCAAACAGGCTGGGCTTGATGCCATAGGATGGCGCGCGGGCCTTCACATAGCTCAGCGCCGCCTGGATCGATTCGCTCATGACATCGCCAAGCTTGCCCGTCGAACGCACCATACCTTTACCTTGCACCGTCACGGCTTCGATCGTCAGCAACTCGCCGCCGACTTCGGTCCAGGCAAGTCCCGTCACCGCGCCGATCTGGTTTTCTTCCTCGCCCAACCCGTGACGATATTTCTGGACACCGGCAAACTCCGCCAGGTTTTCAGGCGTAATCACAACACCTTCGACCTTTTTCTCCAAAATCTGTCGCAACACTTTCCGCGCCAGCTTGGCAATCTCGCGCTCCAATGTCCGTACGCCAGCCTCGCGGGTATATTGCTGGATCAATGTGCGCAGCCCCTTATCGGTCAGCACGAACTCGGTCGGCTTCAACCCATGCGCCTCAATCTGCTTCTCGATCAGATGCCGCTTGGCGATCTCCACCTTCTCGTCTTCGGTGTAGCCCTCAAGCCGGATGATCTCCATCCGGTCGAGCAACGCCTGCGGCAGGTTCAACGTGTTCGCCGTCGTCACAAACATCACGTCGGACAGGTCAATATCAACTTCGAGATAATGATCTTGGAATTTGCTATTCTGTTCGGGGTCAAGCACCTCGAGCAAAGCCGATGCCGGATCACCACGGAAATCCTGGCCCAGCTTGTCGATTTCGTCGAGCAGGAACAGCGGATTGCTGGTCCCCGCTTTCTTCAAATTGGTGACGATCTTGCCCGGCAACGACCCGATATAGGTCCGCCGATGCCCGCGGATTTCGGCTTCATCACGCACGCCACCCAGCGATTGACGAATGAACTCGCGCCCCGTCGCCTTGGCGATGCTCTTGCCCAGCGACGTCTTGCCAACACCCGGGGGCCCGACAAGGCACAGGATCGGCCCCTTCAGCTTGCCGGTGCGCGACTGCACCGCAAGATATTCGACAATCCGGTCCTTGACCTTGTCGAGCGCATAATGATCGTTGTCGAGCACTGCTTGCGCCGCAACAAGATCACGCTTCAGTTTCGATTTCTTGCCCCACGGCAGCCCGAGCAGGATGTCGAGATAATTGCGCACCACCGTCGATTCAGCCGACATCGGCGCCATCGTCTTGAGCTTCTTGAGCTCGACGGTCGCCTTGGTTTTCGCTTCCTTCGACAGCTTCAGCTTGGCAATCTTGGCGGCATACTCGGCCACTTCATCGCCCTCGCCGTCTTCGCCTTCATTGCCGAGTTCGCGCTGGATCGCTTTCAGCTGCTCGTTCAGATAATATTCGCGCTGCGTCTTTTCCATCTGGCGCTTGACGCGACTGCGGATTTTCTTCTCGACCTGCAGGACGCCGAGTTCGCCTTCCATGAAAGCAAAAACCATTTCGAGCCGCTTGCCCGGATCAGCCTCGGCGAGCAGTGCTTGTTTATCGGCAACCTTCACCGAAATATTGGCCGCAACCGCATCGGCAAGTCGCGCGGGGTCTTCAATGTCGGCCAGCTGCATTGACGTTTCGGCCGGCAGTTTTTTGTTCAGCTTGGCATAATTGTCGAACTGATCGACGACCGACCGCATCAGCGCTTCGGTTTCATTGCCCACCGCCTCGACGTCGGCAACATCCTCGACAGTTGCCATCAGATGGTCGCCATCATGCCGCAGCTCGGAAAGCGTCGCGCGTCGTTGCCCCTCGACCAGCACACGAACGGTGCCGTCGGGCAGCTTCAACAACTGCATCACCGTCGCAACTACACCCAGATCGTAGAGATCATCACGGCCCGGGTCATCATTCGCCGGGTCCAACTGCGCGACCAGGAAAATTTCCTTGTCCGCCGCCATGGCGGCTTCCAACGCCGATACCGATTTGTCACGGCCGACGAACAGGGGGACGATCATCTGCGGAAACACAACAATGTCGCGCAGCGGGAGGACGGGATATTTTATACTCATAGCCACTATATGGTGGAGCATCTCGTCCGGTGCAACGTCGGTCGGACACGAAACGCCCGACCGATCCTCAATTTACCACCCGCACTGCTTGCCCGCGTTCTGCTTGCCCAGCCACGTCATCAGTGGCTTGAAATAGGCGACCATCGACTTGCCACTCATTTCACGGCTGCCGGTGTAGGCCTGCAACGCATCGGGCCACGGCTTTGACGCCCCCATTTCAAGCATCGCGTTGAACCGCTTGCCAACCTCCTTGTTGCTATAGAAGGAACACCGATGCAGCGGCCCTTTCCATCCCGCCTGCTTGCACGCCGCTTCATAGAACTGGAACTGGAGCAACCGCGCGAGGAAGTAGCGCGTATAGGGCGTGTTGCCGGGAATGTGATATTTTGCACCGGGATCGAAATTGGTCTCATCGCGCGCGGTCGGCGGCGTGATGCCCTGATATTGCAAGCGAAGGTCGGTCCAACCCTTGTTGTAATTGGCGGGCGTGATCTTGCCCGAAAACACCTGCCAGCGCCATTTGTCGACCAGCAAACCGAACGGCAGGAACGCGACTTTGTCCATCGCCTGCCGCAGCAACAGGCCGACATCCTTGTCCGCACTTGGCACTTTGTCTGCGCCCAGCAATCCGATCTGCACCAGATATTGCGGCGTGATGCTCAGCGCGACCGTATCACCGATTGCTTCGTGGAAGCCGTCATTCGCGCCGTTCTGATAGAGCACAGACTTCGCCTTGTACGCCCGCTGGTAATAATTATGTCCCAGCTCGTGGTGCACCGTCACAAAGTCACCCGTATTAATCTTCGTGCACATTTTGACCCGCAGGTCGTCTTTGGAATCGAGATCCCACGCGCTCGCATGGCAGATGACTTCGCGGTCGAGCGGCTTGATAAATTGCGTCCGCTCCCAGAATGTCTTGGGCAACGCTTCGAACCCAAGCGATGAGAAGAACCCCTCACCGATCTTGAAGATTTCCTTCTCCCACTTGCCGCGCTTGGCAGGGTCGGTTTCCTTCGGATCGGTATCGACAAATCCCTTGGCTTTCAGCAGATCACCAATCTCATACCCGATGTCGCCGGCTCCCGCTGGTGCGACAATATCATAGATATCGCCCCATTCCTGCGCCCACATATTGCCCAGCAAATCGGCGCGGATCGGCCCCGTCGCGCGTTGCACCGCGTCACCATATTTCGCATTCAGCTTGGCGCGTGTGTAGCAATGCAGCGCATCGTAGAGCGGCTTCACTTCGCCCCACAGCTTGTCGGTCAGTGCCGCAAACGCATCGGGATCCATGTCATAGCCCGACCGCCACATCGCGCCGGTATCGGCATAGCCCAGCTCGCGCGCGCCCTGATTGGCGATCTCGACCATGCGCGCATAATCGGCCTTCATCGGCTTGCCGACATTGGTGTGCCAGCTGGTCCACATTTCCTTGAATTGCTCAGGAGTGTTTGCCGGGATGGCAGGTTTGTCACCCTCTGCGGGTGTATCCTTAATTCGTCCCATCTCAGCTTCGATGTCCGACCCGTTGGTCTCGACGCCTTTCAACGTTCCCTTGCCCTTACCGTAGGACGAGTTCAGCCGCGTCGCGATGACGTTCAGTTCCGCTGCTGCGCCTTCGGTCGAAGGTGCCGGCAGTGTCAGCCCGGCGCGCAACATATCGAGCTTGCGCTTGGTGTCATAGGAAAGCCCCGGCACCTTTGCGAAGACCGCTGCCTGCTTGGCAAATCGTACGCCCATTTCGGTGCCCTGCGTGCCGACCCGCGCACTTAGGGCATCTGTATCTTCGGTGATGTAGGTGTTGTTTACCCACGCCACTTGTGCGCCGTAAATACCGAAATCGGCATATTCCTTTTCGACCTTGACGATGAAGGCATCAGCCTCGGCGACCGTCGGCGAGGCGCTCTGGGCGAGCGCTGGCATGGCAACGGCGAGTGCAATTGCGGAAACGAATATTTTCATGGGGGCGACCTCAACCTGTAATATTGTTGCGCGCAGATTGAACGCGCAATCCTGTCAGGTCAACGGGGTTCAGGCAGTAATTGGCGACGCCGAATAAGACTGCTCGATGGCACGCGGGGCCGCAAGATATTTGGTCGGCAGGTCGGTAATGTTCAGCGCCTTGCGCACGTCCGCCAGTGGCAGCGGCAGCATTG
>JANOZQ010000483.1:0-7327 GCA_031429555.1 Sphingomonas sp.
GCTGATCTGGCGCTTCGCGTTCAAGCCTGAAGACCGTAAGTTCTTCGTGCGGAAAGCGGCGATCTAGGCGAGCGCTTCGGCAATCAGTTTGCGTGTGTTGGCAACGCCGTAAAGCGCGATGAAGCTGCCCATGCGCGGGCCTTGGCTTGAGCCAAGCAGCGTTTCGTACAGCGCCTGAAACCAGTCGCGCAGTTTTTCGAACCCGGCTTCGTTGCCGATGGCGTAGACGATGTCCTGAATGGCGACACCATCCGCGCCTTCGGGCAGGCTGCCAAGTTCGCGGTCGAGACGTTCAAGGGCTGCAACCTCAACGCCTGCGGGCTTGCGGCGTTTCAGCGTCGGCGCGACATAATCCCGGTTGTAGGCGAGGGCATGGCCAATAAGTGCATCGAGTTCGGCAGAAATATCGCCCTCGATATAGTTGCTGAGATACGCGCGGACCTGGTCCGCCGTCGCTTCGCCGCCCAGTACGCCAGCGAGGTTCAACAGCAGCCCGAACGTCACCGGCGGCACGTCGGGCGACACCGCGCCATTATGAATATGATGCGCCGGATTGCCGAGCTTCTGCTCGACCGGCTGCGCCGCATAATTGCTGCGGAACTGGAAATACTCGTCGACCGCACGCGGAATGACGCCAATGTGCAGCGCTTTTGCCTTCTTCGGTTCGCGGTAGGCGAAGAAGCTCAAGCTCTCCTGTGTCCCGTAATCAAGCCACTGCTCGAGTGTCAGGCCATTGCCCTTGGACTTGGAAATCTTCTGGCCGAGTTCGTCGAGAAACATCTCATAGACGAACCCCTCGGGTGGCCGCCCGCCAAGGATACGCGCGATCTTGCTCGATTGCTGGCCGCTGTCGATCAAATCCTTGCCATACATTTCATAATCGACGCCGAGCGCGGCCCAGCGCATTGCCCAATCGACTTTCCATTGCAGCTTTGCCTGACCGCCGAGCGCGGACTGCGTGACCATGTCGCCACCGTCGTTGAAACGGATCAGGCCTGCATCGGCATCGACGACTTCGACCGGCACTTGCAGGACAATGCCCGACTTCGCGCTGATTGGTAGGATCGGTGAATAGGTCGCCGCGCGTTCCTTGCGCAGCGTCGGGATCATCACGCCCATGATTGCGCCGTAATTGCGCAGGATACCCTTCAGCGCGTCATCGAAATGCCCGGCTTCATATTGCGACGATGACGAGATGAATTCATAGTCGAACCCGAAGCGGTCCAGAAATTCGCGAAGCATCGCGTTGTTGTGTGCCGCGAAACTCTCGAACTTTTCGAACGGATCGGGAATGCGGTTGAGCGGCTTGCCGAGATGTTCCGTCAGCATTGCCTGATTGGGCACGTTGTCGGGCACTTTGCGCAGGCCGTCCATATCGTCCGAAAATTCGATCAGCCGTGTCGGCGCGTCGGACAGTGTCGCGAACGCATTGCGGACCATCGTCGTGCGCAGCACTTCGTTGAAGGTGCCGATATGCGGGAGTCCCGACGGTCCATAGCCGCATTCGAAAATGATCGACGCGCCTGCTTTGCCGTCGGGATAGCGCTTGAGCAACTTCCGCGCTTCCTCGAATGGCCAGGCCTTGGAATCTAAAGCGGCGGCGCGAATGTCGGACAATTGTTGCTCTTTCGTTCTATCTCGGCCAAGTCGGCGGTGTGGCCGCTCTCTTGCCCTATCCCGCGCTCTACGCAAGTCATGGCGGCATCTGGATCGCCGACGACGCGGGGACGCGCGGCATCGGGCGGGGCGAAGCGATTGCCAAAGCTGCGCAATCGCCGGTGATTTTGCTCAACGCGCCGCTGGTCGGGCAGCGGTTGGGTTATCCGGATTTGAACGGCCTCGATTTGCTGGAGTTGTTCGCTTTCGTGCATCCCGCGCGGTTCGTGGTCCCGACGGTCAAGGGGGTTGCCGAAGCATTGGGGATCACGCCACCGGCTGACGAAAGCGGTGCCGCGCTGGTGTTGCGACAGGCGGCATCGGCACTGGTCGGGCGGATGCGCGCCGATGACTGGGCCGAACGAGAAGGCGCTTGGACGTCGGCCATCACGCTTGGTCGGCTGGGTTGGCCGTGGGGTGATATTGTAGGGGATGTCATCACCAAGCCCAAGGAGTCCGAACGCTGGCTATTCGCCAAGCTCCCCGAGTGGGAAGAAAAGCCGCCGCGCCCCGCACCGCGCACGATCAGCGTGCCGCCGGATTCTGCGCTTGAACGATTGGACGACCTGACCGGCGACGGGGCCGAACGGCGCGAAGGCCAGCGCGCTTATGCCGAAGTCGCGACGCAGGCGTTCGAACCGCGTGCAAGGCGGGATGAACCCAATATGCTGCTTGCCGAAGCAGGAACGGGGATTGGCAAGACGCTCGCCTATCTGTCGCCCGCGTCGCTTTGGGCGGACAAGGCGGGCGGAACCGTCTGGATTTCGACCTATACCAAAGCGCTGCAACGCCAGCTCGACGGCGAAACCCGCCGCCTGTTCCCTGATGACGCCGAGCGAAAGGCGAAAGTCGTTATCCGCAAGGGACGCGAAAATTATCTCTGTCTGCTGAACCTTGAAGACGCGCTGCAGGGCGGCTTTTCGGGGCGGGCGGCAGTCCTCGCGCATCTCGTGGCGCGCTGGGCATCGTTCAGCCGCGACGGCGATATGGTCGGCGGCGACATGCCGGGCTGGTTGCCAACGCTGTTCCGGCGCGCAGGCAGCACGGCGCTCACCGACCGGCGCGGCGAATGCGTCTATGCCGGATGCCCGCATTACCGGAAATGTTTCATCGAGCGCGCAGGTCGAGCGAGCGCGGACGCCGATCTTGTCATCGCCAACCATGCGCTGGTGATGGTCAATGCGGCGCGCGGGCGCGAAGCCGCAAACAGGCCGACGCGTATCGTGTTCGACGAAGGCCACCACTTGTTCGACGCCGCCGACAGCATGTTTTCGGCGGCACTGACGGGGCAGGAAGCAATCGAAATCCGCCGCTGGATTATCGGACCCGAAGGCACCGCGCGCGGGCGGCGGCGGGGGCTGGCGGCGCGGCTTGCCGACGTTGCGAGCTACGATACCGAAGGATCGGCGGCCATCGTCGCGGCGGGGAACGCGGCGCTTTCTCTGCCCGGCGACGGTTGGTTACAACGCATTGCCGAAGGCGATCCGTTTGGGCCGGTGGAAGCATTATTGAGTGCGGTGCGCGGCACTGTTTATGCGCGCGCCGAGGGTGAAGACGCGGGTTATGGGCTGGAAACCGAAGCCGCCGAACTCGACGGCAAACTGGTCGAGGCCGCGCAGGGCGCGTTCGCGGCGCTCGACAATCTGCTGCGACCGCTTGTTGCCCTCGGTCGGCGACTTGAAGCGGTGCTCGAGGACGGACCCGACTGGCTCGACGGCCCTGCCCGCGCGCGCATCGATGGGGCAATCGCAAGTCTGGGCTGGCGGCGTGACACAGTCGCGGCGTGGCTCAGCCTGCTTGCCCGCATCGGTGGCCCCGCTGATCCCGATTTCGTTGACTGGCTGGCGGTCGACCGGATCGAAGCACGCGATTTCGATGTTGGACTCAGGCGGCATTGGCTCGATCCAACCAAACCCTTTGCCGAAACGGTGCTGAAACCGGCGCACGGTGTCATCGTTACGTCGGCCACCCTGCGCGGTGGCGAGGATTGGGCGAGCGCTGAAGCCCGCACCGGCGCGAACCATCTGTCGGCCCCCGCTATCCACTTCAGCGCGCCCAGCCCGTTCGACTATGCCAACAACGCCCAGGTCCTCATCGTCACCGACGTCAAACGCGGTGACAGCGGTGCGCTGGCTAACGCTTATGCACGACTGATCGCCGCGTCGGGCGGCGGCACGCTTGGATTGTTCACCGCGATCCGCCGCCTGAAAACCGTCCACGCGCGCATTGCTGATCGCCTCGCGCGCGACGGCCTGCCGCTTTATGCCCAGCATGTAGACCCCATCGACACCGGCACGCTGGTGGACATCTTCCGCGACGATCCGCGCGCGAGCTTGCTCGGCACTGATGCGTTGCGTGACGGCGTCGATGTTCCCGGCCATTCGCTGCGGACCGTCGTGATGGAAGGCGTGCCGTGGCCCAAGCCTTCGGTGCTCCACGCCGCGCGCCGTGCAGCCGGCGGTGGCCCCGCTTATGACGACCGCCTGATCCGTGCGCGGCTGGCGCAGGGCTTTGGCCGCCTTATCCGTCGCGCCGATGACCGCGGCAGCTTTGTCATATTGTCGGCGGCCATGCCGACCCGGTTACTCACGGCTTTCCCGCCGGGAACTCCCGTGCGCCGCGTGACTTTAGAAGAAGCGGTTCAAGCCGTTGTTCAGGTTTCTGCTTGCACAACGGCGTTAACCGCGATTCAAGAGGTCAACGCTAGGGAGTCCAAATGACCGATACACCCGACGATAACGCGCCCGCTTCCGAAGCCCTGCAAGAAGCGCGGGCGCGCAAATCCGCCACCAAGAACCAGAAAATCGTCGCGGGGGCGATTGCTACAGGCATCGGTTCGGCGGCCCTTGTTGCCGCTCTCATGTACACAAACCGCAGCAAGAAAAAGAACCCGAAGTGACCGTTAAAAAATTGCGCAAGGCCGTCTTTCCGGTCGGTGGTCTCGGCACGCGATTTCTGCCCGCGACGAAGGCCATGCCCAAGGAAATGCTGCCGGTCGTCGACAAGCCGCTGATCCAGTATGCTGTCGATGAAGCGCGAGAGGCAGGCATCGAACAGATGATCTTTGTGACGGGACGCGGCAAATCCGCGCTCGAGGATCATTTCGACATCAGTTACGAGCTCGAATCGACGATGACCGAGCGCGGCAAGTCGCTCGATGCCATTGCGGGCACGCGCTTCAAGCCCGGGGAAGTTGTCTATGTCCGGCAACAGGAAGCGATCGGCCTTGGCCACGCCATCTGGTGCGCGCGGCACATCATCGGGGACGATCCCTTTGCAATTTTCCTGCCCGATGAATTGATGGTCGGCGAACCCGGCTGCATGAAGCAGATGGTCGAAGCCTATGAGCAAGTTGGTGGCAATGTCGTGTGCGGCTATGAAGTCGCGCCTGAGCAGACTGACAAATATGGCATCGTCACACCGGGCAAAGTCGACGGGCCGCTCGTCGAAGTGCTTGGTCTGGTTGAAAAGCCAGCGCCGGGTACGGCGAAATCAAACCTCATGATCCCGGGCCGCTACATCCTCCAGCCTGAAGTGATGCGCGTTCTTGAAACGCAGGGGCGCGGCGCGGGCAATGAAATCCAGCTGACTGATGCAATGGCACAAATGATCGGGACACAGCCCTTCCACGCCTATAAATTCGGCGGGCGGCGTTATGATTGCGGGGACAAGGCGGGGTTCATCATGGCGAACATCGCGCTGGCACTGGACCGTGAGGATTTGGCGCCAACGGTTCGGGCGTTTTTGGGGACGGTTTAGGCCCGCACGTCCTTCGCAACGGCATCAAGGAGCCCGTTTACAAAACCTTTTTCGCGCTTGTCGTAAAAAGCGTCGGCGACGTCGACATATTCGTTGATGACCGATTTCACCGGCACGTCGGTGCGGGCCAGGAGCTCGTAAGTGCCCGCGCGGAGGATCGCGCGCATCGGTTTGTCGAGGCGGTCAAGCGTCCAGCCGCTCGACAGTTTGCCGACGATGATTGCGTCGATCTCTTCGGCGCGGGCGAGTGCACCCGTCACGACATCATCGAAGAAATCGACTTCGGCCTCCGCATATTCGTCGTCGCCGATCGTCGCGCCCAGCCGATGTTGGTGAAATTCAAAGAGTAATTTGGCTTGAGGCGTGGCTTCCATGTCGTGTTGATAAAGCGCCTGCACAGCCGCCAATCGGGCAGCGGAGCGCGATTTGGAGCGCCCCTTCATAGTCTGACGGCAATCGAACGGGCGTGGGCGGGGAGACCTTCGGCACCTGCCAGCGTCACCGCAGTTGGGCCGAGGTCGGCAAGCGCAGCGGGCGAACACCCGATAAAGCTGGTGCGTTTCATGAAATCCGTGACGGACAACCCTGAGGCAAAACGGGCGCGGCGACCGGTCGGCAGGACATGGTTGGGGCCGGCAAGATAATCGCCGATGGCTTCGGGCGTGTGGCGCCCCAGAAACACCGACCCGGCGTGGCGGATGCTTGCGAACATTGCTTGCGGGTCGGCAATTGCCAGTTCGAGATGTTCGGGTGCAAGGCGGTCGATCAGCGCAGGGGCTTGGTCGAAATTGTCGACAACAATGATTGCGCCATGCGTTTCCCAGCTGGCCCGTGCCACGGCTTCGGTGCCGAGTGTCGGCAACATTCGCTCGACCGCCGCCGCAACCGTATCGGCAAAAGCGGTATCGTCCGTGATCAGAATCGACTGGCTCGTCGGATCATGCTCGGCCTGACTGAGCAAATCGGCTGCAATCCAGTCAGGATCGTTGTCGGCGTCGGCGACGACGAGGATTTCAGACGGTCCCGCCACCATATCAATGCCGACGCGTCCGTAAAGCTGGCGTTTGGCTTCGGCGACCCAGGCGTTCCCTGGACCGACAATGACATCGACCGGCGCGATGGTCTCGGTGCCATAAGCCAATGCCCCTACTGCCTGTGCCCCGCCGATCCGCCAGATTTCGTCCACGCCTGCGATTATTGCTGCCGCCAGCACGACCGGATTGGCTTCGCCCTTCGGTGTTGGCGTGATCATGACAATCCGGTCGACGCCCGCGACTTTTGCCGGGATCGCGTTCATCAACACCGACGACGGATAAGCCGCGCGACCTCCGGGCACATAGACACCTGCCGCATCGACCGCATTCCACCGCGCGCCAAGCCGCACGCCGCTGTCGTCGGTATAATCGCGATTTTCGGGCACCTGCGCGAGATGATAGGACCGGATGCGCAGCGCCGCGCGTTCAAGCGCATCGCGGACAACAGGATCGAGATCGTCGTATGCCGCCTTCGCCTCATCAAGGCTGATCCGCCATGGCAGGCTATGCCCGTCGAACTTCTGAGTTAGTTCGGACACAGCCGCGTCACCCTCTGCCCGCACACGGGATAGTATAAAAGCGACATCGCGCGATATATCTTCGTCCGTGTCGCGGCGCGCCTCTACCAACGCGGCGAAGGCGGGATCAAAACCGGGGTCATTCGTTGAAAGCGTGATCACATGACCGCTCCACGAAATGCTTCGACCAGCGGCGCAATGTCGTCGCGCGTCTTCAGTGCCGCTCGATTGACGATCAGCCGTGCCGAAACCTGTGCAATCACTTCGACTTCCACGAGGCCATTGTCCTTCAATGTGCGCCCTGACGATACCAGATCGACGATCCGGCTCGACAGCCCGAGCGTCGGCGCGAGTTCCATC
>JANOZQ010000484.1:0-4073 GCA_031429555.1 Sphingomonas sp.
TTCTATCGATCAGGTCCTACCGGCAAATCAGCTATTCAGATAATCGCCAGCGTCGGCATCGGTCCCGTGGCCCCATGTGATCACATCGCCAAGGGCAACGTCGCCGGTATCGGCTTCGACGGGTTGGCGCAGTTCGGCTTCATGTTCTTCGGCTGCGCTGTTGGGCGCGATCAAGGATGCCTGCCAGTCACGCTGTTGTGCACGCAGTGCGGCGTCACGGCTGGTCGCCGTAACCCGAAGACGGTTGAGGCCCGCGCCTGTCCCTGCCGGGATCAGGCGACCGACAATGACGTTTTCCTTGAGGCCCGTCAGCGTGTCTTTCTTGCCCTGAACCGAGGCTTCGGTCAGCACGCGGGTGGTTTCCTGGAACGACGCCGCCGAGATGAAGCTGCGCGTTTGCAAGCTCGCCTTGGTGATGCCGAGGAGGACTGGCTTGCCTTCCGCAGGGGCCTGGCCCTTGGTCAGCTTCGCATTCGTCTCGTCCATCTCGGTCCGGTCGACCTGTTCGCCCGCCAAGAGCGTCGTGTCGCCGCCGTTGGTGATTTCAACCTTCTGCAGCATCTGGCGAACGATCGTTTCGATGTGCTTATCGTTGATTTTCACGCCCTGCAGACGATAGACTTCCTGAATTTCCGCGACGAGATATTCGGCGAGGGGTTCGATGCCCATCACTTCGAGAATATCGTGCGGGTTTGGTGAACCGCCGATCAGGTTGTCGCCGCGCTTGACGTAATCGCCTTCCTGAACGTCGATGACCTTCGACTTCGGGATGAGATATTCCGCCAGCTCGCCGCCATCCTCGGGCTGGATGCCGATCTTGCGCTTGGCCTTATAGTCCTTGCCGAAAACGACACGGCCCGAAGCCCGCGCAATGATGGCATTTTCCTTGGGGATACGCGCTTCGAACAGCTCGGCAACACGCGGCAGACCGCCGGTGATGTCGCGCGTCTTGGCAGCTTCTCTGGAGACACGGGCGAGAACGTCACCGCCGAAGACGGTTGCGCCGTCTTCCACGGAAAGCGTTGCCCCGACCGCAAGCATGTAGCGCGCGGCATCGGCTGAATCCTCACCGAGGAGCTTGATGCGCGGAAGCCGATCCTCCTGGGTGCGGCCCTGACGATATTCAGTCAAGTCCTTCTGGGCGCTACCCGTGGCTTCGTCGGTCTGTTCGACAAGCGTCTGCCCCTCGACCAAGTCCTGATACTTCACGATACCGCCGGTTTCGGTGATCACCGGCATGGTGAACGGATCCCATTCGACCAGACGATCACCCTGCTTCACCTGGGCACCGTCATCGAACAGCAAATAGGCGCCGTAAGGAATACGGTGCACCGCCCGCTCGCGGCCATCGGCATCGACAATCGCGATTTCGCCCTGACGCGACAACGACACGCGGCGGCCCGCCTTGTCCTTGATGATGCGCAGATCACGATATTCGAAGCTGCCGTCGGCGAGCGCATCGATGTTCGACTGCTCGTTCAGCTGCGCCGCACCACCGATGTGGAAAGTACGCATGGTCAGCTGTGTACCCGGCTCACCGATGGACTGGGCGGCAATGACCCCGACCGCTTCACCGATGTTGACCGGCGTTCCTCGAGCCAAGTCGCGACCATAGCAGGCCCCGCATACACCGCCGACGCTTTCGCAGATCAGCGGCGAGCGGATTTTGTCCGCCTGCGTGCCGATCGCTTCGATTGTCAGGATGTTGGCTTCGTCGAGCAATGTTCCGCTCGGGATCATCACTTCATTGGTCTTGGTATCGATGATGTCTTCCATGGTCGTGCGACCGAGGATGCGTTCGCCAAGCGAGGCGATGACCGACCCGCCCTGAACGATTGCCTTCATTTCGAGTGCACGTTCGGTGCCGCAATCGAGTTCGACAATCGTGCAGTCCTGCGACACGTCGACGAGGCGGCGCGTCAGGTAACCCGAGTTCGCCGTCTTCAACGCCGTATCCGCGAGGCCCTTGCGGGCACCGTGGGTGGAGTTGAAATATTCGAGGACGGTCAGCCCTTCCTTGAAGTTCGAGATGATCGGCGTTTCGATGATCTCACCCGACGGTTTGGCCATCAGGCCACGCATGCCGGCAAGCTGCTTGATCTGCGCTTGGCTACCACGGGCACCCGAATGCGCCATCATATAGATCGAGTTGATCGGCTTTTCACGACCCTTCATCGGGCCGTCCTCGTAGCGTTTCACGGCGCGGATTTCGTCCATCATGGCGTTCGCCACCTGGTCGCCGCAACGGCTCCATGCGTCGATCACCTTGTTGTACTTTTCCTGCTGCGTGATCAGGCCGTCCTGATACTGCTGCTCGAAATCCTTCACGAGCGCGCGGGTATCGTCGACGGTGGCGATCTTTGAATCGGGGATGATCATGTCGTCCTTGCCGAACGAAATGCCCGCCTGGAACGCGTGCTTGAAGCCAAGGCTCATGATCGCATCGGCGAACAGCACGGTCTCTTTCTGGCCGGCGTGACGATAGACGATGTCGATGACGTCGCCGACTTCCTTCTTGGTCAGCAGGCGGTTGACGACATCGAACGGCACCTTGTGGTTCTGCGGCAGGCATTCGCCGAGCAGCATGCGACCGGGCGTCGTTTCGAAACGTTTCATGAAGCTGACGCCAGCTTCGTCGACCTGCGGCACGCGGCTGATGATCTTGGTGTGCAGCGTCACGGCTTTTGCCTGCAGCGCCTGATGCACTTCGACCATGTCCGAAATCAGCATGCCTTCGCCGGGCTCGCCTTCCTTCAGCATCGACAGATAATAGAGACCGAGCACCATGTCCTGCGACGGAACGATGATCGGCTTGCCGTTCGCAGGCGACAGGATGTTATTCGTCGACATCATCAGGACGCGCGCTTCGAGCTGCGCTTCGAGGCTCAGCGGGACGTGCACCGCCATCTGGTCGCCATCGAAGTCGGCGTTGAAGGCCGAGCAGACGAGCGGGTGCAGCTGAATCGCCTTGCCTTCGATCAGCACGGGTTCGAATGCTTGAATGCCGAGACGGTGAAGCGTTGGCGCGCGGTTGAGCATGACGGGATGTTCGCGGATGACTTCGTCGAGGATATCCCAGACTTCCTTGCGTTCCTTTTCGACCCACTTCTTGGCCTGCTTCAAGGTCATAGAGAGACCCTTGGCGTCAAGGCGTGCGTAGATGAACGGCTTGAACAGTTCGAGCGCCATCTTCTTGGGCAGGCCGCACTGGTGCAGTTTCAGTTCCGGACCCGTCACGATGACCGAGCGACCCGAATAATCGACGCGCTTGCCGAGCAAGTTCTGGCGGAAGCGGCCCTGCTTGCCCTTGAGCATGTCCGACAGCGACTTCAGCGGGCGCTTGTTGGCCCCCGTAATCGTGCGACCGCGACGACCATTGTCGAACAGCGCGTCGACTGATTCCTGCAACATGCGCTTTTCATTGCGGACGATGATGTCCGGCGCACGCAATTCCATCAGGCGCTTCAGGCGGTTGTTGCGGTTGATGACGCGGCGATAGAGATCGTTCAGATCCGACGTCGCAAAGCGGCCACCGTCCAATGGCACCAGCGGGCGCAATTCGGGCGGGATGACCGGCACCACTTCGAGGATCATCCATTCGGGGCGGTTCCCTGAATCGATGAAGCTCTCGACGACTTTCAGCCGCTTGATGATCTTCTTGGGCTTGAGTTCGGACTTGGTGACCGCGAGTTCGTCGAGCAGCGCCTGACGTTCGCCGACCAGATCGAGTTCCTCGAGCATGCGGCGCACGGCTTCGGCACCGATGCCGGCACTGAACGCATCTTCGCCATATTCGTCCTGCGCTTCGAGGAGTTCATCCTCGGTCAGCAGCTGGAATTTCTCGAGCGGGGTCAGGCCCGGTTCGACGACGATATAGGCTTCGAAATAGAGGACGCGCTCAAGCTGCTTCAACTGCATGTCGAGGAGCAGGCCGATACGGCTTGGCAACGACTTCAGGAACCAGATGTGCGCGACGGGGGCGGCGAGTTCGATATGGCCCATGCGTTCGCGGCGGACCTTCGAGACGGTGACTTCAACGCCGCATTTTTCGCAGACAATACCCTTGTATTTCA
>JANOZQ010000485.1:0-2758 GCA_031429555.1 Sphingomonas sp.
TCAAGCCCGCGGACGGTGGTTTCGACTTCGGGAAGTTCAGGCACAAAAAACGGCTAGGATGCGTTTGCGGCTCGGGCAAGCCCCCGCTAGAGGCTTCGTAATGACTGAAACCGTATCCTTCGGCTATGAGCAGATCGCCGCTTCCGAAAAAACCGAACGCGTCGGCAACGTCTTTACCAGCGTCGCCCGCAACTATGACCGGATGAATGATGCCATGTCGGTGGGCATGCACCGGTTGTGGAAGGACCGCTTCGTCAACCGAGTAAAGCCACGCGCAGGGGAATACATCCTCGATATGGCCGGCGGCACAGGCGACATCGCGTTCCGCATGGCGTCCTCGAGCGCAGCAATCACAGTGGCCGACATCAACGCTGACATGCTCGAAGTCGGCATCGACCGCGCGGCGGATCACGGAATCGACGGCCTCGTCTGGACCGAAGCCAATGCCGAGACGCTAACATTTCCCGACAAAAGCTTCGACGCTTACACAATCGCCTTCGGCATCCGAAATGTGACAAACATCCCTAAGGCGCTGCGCGAGGCGCACCGCGTGTTGAAACGTGGCGGGCGGTTTTTCTGCCTCGAGTTTTCGACCACCGTCTGGCCCGGCTTTGGCGATCTCTATGACGCCTATTCGCACAAAGTCGTGCCCAAGATCGGCCAGTTGATTGCGGGCGATGAAGACAGCTATCGCTACCTGATCGAATCGATTCGACGCTTTCCCGATATGCCAACTTTCGAGCGGATGATCGCTGAAGCAGGCTTCGTGCAGACCAATGTCGAGCCGATCTTTGGCGGCGCGATCGCGATCCACAGCGGCTGGAAGATTTGACCCAGGCCTCGACGCATATCTGGCGCCTGATGAAATGGGCGCGGACGCTGGCGCGGCATGGCGCGCTGACGGGAATCGAGCGCGACCCGTTGACTCCGGTGCCGGTCAAACGGCTGATCCGCATTGCGCGTTTTGGGGCAAGCGTGCCGAAACAGCCAGCCTATGCCGACGCATTCCAGGCCATCGGCCCTGCCGCGATCAAACTGGGTCAGGCATTGGCAACGCGGCCCGATCTGGTCGGAGACTATGCCGCCAACGATCTCCTTCGCTTGCAAGACCGCCTGCCCGCACTGCCGTTTCCGGTCATCAAAGCCGCCATCGAACGCGGCCTGACTCAGCCGGCCGAAGCATTTTTTTCAAGCATTGAGGAAGAGCCTGTCGGTGCTGCTTCAATCGCGCAAGTCCATCGCGCGGTAACGACCGAGGGCACGACGGTTGCCATCAAAGTCATCCGCCCCGGCGTCGAACGCGACTTTGCCGAAGCACTCGAAACCTATGAATGGGCCGCTGCGCATGTCGAAGCGATGGGTGGTGAGTTCGCTCGTCTCCGCCCGCGCCAGACGATTGCGACGTTCCGGCAATGGACAATGCGCGAGCTCGATCTGCGCCGCGAAGCCGCGTCGGCTTCGGAGTTGGCTGCGGCGATGACTGCCGAACCCGGCTTCATCATCCCGACCATCGACTGGCGGCGGACGTCGCGCACCGTGCTCACGCTCGAATGGATCGACGGGATCAAGCTGTCGAACATCGACGCGCTCGATGCCGCGGGAATCAACCGCAAGCGTCTCGCGGAAGTGCTCGTCCGCGGCTTCCTGCGTCAGGCGATTGCCGAAGGGTTCTTCCACGCCGACATGCATCAGGGCAATCTGATGGCGCGCCGCAATGCATCTGGCGGTGATGACCTCATTGCCATCGATTTCGGCATCATGGGCCGCATTGATCGTCAGGCGCGGCGCTGGCTTGCCGAAATCCTGTTCGGCCTGATCACCGGCAATTACCGCCGCGTTGCTGAAATCCATTTCGAAGCGCAATATGTCCCCGCGCATCATAATGTTGCCGAATTTGCGACGGCCCTGCGGTCGGTTGGCGAGCCGATGCGGGGGCTTCCAGTCAAGGACATGTCGATCGGCAACATGCTCGACAGCCTGTTCGCGATCACCCGCGATTTCGACATGGTGACGCAGCCGCATCTGTTGCTGCTCCAGAAAACGATGGTCATGGTCGAAGGCGTGGCGAGCGCGCTCGATCCAGAGATCAACATGTGGGAGACCGCCGCCCCTTAAGTCCGCGACTGGTTGCGCGGCGAGCTTGGTCCCGAAGCACAAGTCGCCGACAGCATCGTCGAAAATCTGCGCACCCTCGCGCGACTTCCCGATCTTGTCCGCCGGATCGAAGCAACATACCCCGTCAAAGGAGCCGCACCACCCCCCGCGCCACTCGCGGACATAAAGTTGATGGGAACGGGCGGATCGGGCGCGTGGGGCTATGCGCTGACGGCCACGATTGCCGCGCTGGCTGGCGCAGGCGCATTTTGGGCTCTATCCTGAATCCGATGAGCAGCAAACGCATTCTTCTGATCGTCTGCGGCGGGATCGCGGCGTATAAGTCGCTCGAACTGGTCCGCCTGCTTCGGCGACAAGGCATTGCTGTGCGCGCGGTGCTCACCGAAAGCGCCAAAGAATTCGTCACCCCGCTGTCACTCGGCGTGATGACCGAAGATCATGTCTATGGCGACATGTTCAGCCTGACCGAAGAACGCGCCATCGGCCATATCCAGCTGTCGCGACAGGCCGACCTGATCGTCGTCTGCCCCGCCACCGCAAACATCATGGCGAAAATGGCGGCGGGCATTGCCGATGATCTTGCGACCACGGTGCTGCTCGCAACAGACAAGCCCGTGCTCGCCGTCCCCGCGATGAACGTGCG
>JANOZQ010000486.1:0-1569 GCA_031429555.1 Sphingomonas sp.
CGGTGCGGGCTTTATCGGCACCAACTATGTCCGCGCGCGGGCGGTGGCGCACCCCGATGCACCGATTATCGTTCTCGACGCGATGACCTATTCGGCGAAGCGCGCGAATATCGATGACCTCGCCAATGTCACGATTGTCGAGGGTGATATACGCGACGAAGCGTTGGCAACGCAGCTTCTGCGCGACCACAAGATCGACACTCTGGTTCACTTTGCTGCGGAAAGTCATGTCGATCGTTCGATCTCCGGTCCCGATATCTTCATCGACACGAACATCATCGGCACGCACAGTCTGTTGAAAGCCGCCCGTGCGGTGTGGCTTGATGGCGGGAGCGGCACTCCGCACCACTTTCACCACATCTCGACTGACGAAGTGTTCGGCTCGCTCGGCGTGGACGATCCGGCGTTTCACGAAGACACACCCTACGCGCCCAATTCGCCTTATTCGGCGTCGAAGGCCGCGTCGGACCACCTCGTCCGGGCGTACCACCATACCTATGGTCTGCAGACGACGATGACGAATTGCTCGAACAACTACGGGCCGTATCAGTTCACCGAAAAGCTGATCCCGTTGTTCGTCATCAACGCGCTGACGGGCAAGAATTTGCCCGTGTATGGCGACGGGATGAACGTCCGCGACTGGTTGCATGTCGATGACCATTGCCGCGCGATCGATCTGGTTTTGGGCGGCGGTCGGGTCGGCGAGACCTATAATGTCGGTGGCGGCGAGGAATTGCCGAACATGACCGTCATCACGACGATCTGCTCGACGGTCGATGCGCTGTTTGCGGGCGATGCAACGCTCGCCGCCAAGTTTCCGCAATCACCCGCTGCGCAGGGTCGCCCGACGTCGGACCTGATCACTTATGTGACCGACCGCGCGGGGCATGACCGGCGCTATGCCATTGATTGCCGCAAGCTGGAGGCCGAGCTTGACTATGCCCCGGCTTATGATTTCGCGGGCGGCCTCGCGAAGACAATCCGCTGGTATGTCGATCATCCGGCGTGGTGGGGCTATCAGATTGCTTGAAGGTGCAGGATCAGCACTGTTTGCGGGACCGTGAGCGGCAATTGTATGCCTGCGGTCATCAATGCGTCACCTGATACCACGGCACCTTCGCCGACCAAGTCGAGCGCATCGACGACCGATGGCCCCGAGATTGAGCGCCAATCGGTCGGCCAGATGATCTTGATCCGGTAACGCGCCGCGGGATTAAGTCCGGTCGGCGTAAAGCGGTCGGGTAGCGTTGCTGCATGCCCCGACAAGAACGCCACCGACCAGATCGCCTCGCTTCGGTCCGCCGCGACGACGCCGACGATGTTGAGATAATCCGGCGTGTCGAGCCGCTGAAAATCGCCATTGTGGATCAGTGCGCGGTGTTCCTTGTGGAGCGCAATCGCTGCTTTCAATTGATCAAGATCGGCTTGCGGCTCGGTCAGCAGGTTCAGCTCGACCCCCATATGCCCCGTCATCGCTGTGCCCGCGCGCATCGCCATCGACAGTTTGCGACCTGTCTGGTGGCAAGTCGACGGCCCGACATGCGCGCCGATGACGTCAGTGGGCAGGAA
>JANOZQ010000487.1:0-1950 GCA_031429555.1 Sphingomonas sp.
CGCGAGCAGTTTCTCGCGCTCGCCTTCCAACATCCGCTCGACGGGAATGCCGGTCCAGCGTGCGACGATGCCGGCGATGTCGTTGGCGGTGACTTCCTCGCGGAGCATCGCGCCGGCGGCCGCACCCTGTGCTTCGGCGAGTTGCTTTTCGATTGAAGGGATCGTGCCATATTGCAGTTCGCCTGCCTTACCGAGGTCGCCCGCCCGCTGCGCCTGATCGAGCTGGAGCCGCGCCGTGTCCAATGCTTCCTTCAACTTCGCCTCGGCGTGGATTTTCTCCTTCTCGGCCTGCCAGCGTGTCGTCAGCGCGGCGGACTGCTCCTCGAGATCGGCTTGATCCTTGCGGATGGTGGTTAGGCGGTCTTTCGATGCCGCATCGCTTTCCTTTTCGAGCGCCAACGCCTCGATTTTCATCTGGATGATCCGCCGGTCAAGGCTTTCGATTTCCTCGGGTTTCGATTCGACTTCCATGCGCAGGCGAGACGCCGCCTCGTCCATCAAATCGATCGCTTTGTCGGGCAGGAAGCGGTCCGTGATGTACCTGTGCGACAACGCGGCCGCAGCGACAATCGCCGCATCGGTAATCCGGACACCGTGGTGAAGTTCGTATTTCTCCTTCAACCCGCGCAGGATCGACACGGTATCCTCGACCGTCGGTTCGCCAACGAACACGGGCTGGAACCGCCGCTGCAACGCTGCGTCTTTCTCGACATATTTGCGATATTCGTCGAGTGTCGTGGCCCCGATGCAATGCAACTCACCGCGCGCAAGGGCGGGTTTAAGCAAATTCGACGCGTCCATTGCGCCGTCGGTTTTGCCTGCGCCGATCAGCGTGTGCATTTCATCGATGAACAGGATGATTTGCCCTTCGGCACCGCGCACTTCATCGAGAACGCCTTTGAGCCGTTCCTCGAACTCACCGCGATACTTTGCGCCTGCGATCAGCGCGCCCATGTCGAGCGCCATAAGGTCGCGGCCCTTGATCCCGTCGGGCACGTCGCCATTGGCGATGCGCAGCGCCAGCCCCTCGGCAATCGCGGTCTTGCCGACGCCGGGTTCGCCGATTAGGACGGGATTATTCTTCGTTCGCCGCGCCAATATCTGGATCGTCCGCCGGATTTCCTCGTCACGGCCGATCACCGGGTCGAGCTTGCCGTCGCGCGCCGCCTGCGTCAGGTCGCGGGCATATTTCTTCATCGCGTCGTAACGGTCTTCGGCACCGGCGGTGTCCGCTGACTTACCTTTGCGCAGTTCGTTGATGGCGGCGTTCAGCGTCTCAACTTTCAAGCCTGCCGCTGCCAGCGCCTTGCCCGCCGTCGTTGTGGTGGCCAGCGTCAGCGCAAGCAGCAAGCGCTCGACAGTCACAAACGAATCACCTGCTTTTTTGGCAACTTGCTCGGCCTGATCGAGCAAACGGACCAGATCATTGTTCAATCCCGGCGTCGCCTGTGCCCCGCCGCCCGACACGCTTGCGATTTTTGCCAGCGCGGCATCGGTTTCGCGAACCGCGACCTCGGCGTCCCCGCCCGCGCGCCGGATCAGCCCTGCAGCCATCCCTTCATTGTCCTCGAGCAACGCTTTTAACAAATGCTCGGGCGCGATTTGCTGGTGCGACAGGCGGATCGCGACAGTCTGCGCCGATTGCAAAAAGCCTTTGGCGCGGTCGGTAAAAAGTTCGAGGTTCATGCGACCAAGATAATGTTGCCTATATGCAACACAACCCCCGGTCAGCGGCGCAAAAGCGCTTTCACGTGCTTCCCGATCCGTTGCCAGTGGGCGTGGTCGCGGATTTGCCACATTGTTGCAGCAACCTTTTCACTGACGAGTTTTTCGGCGCCGTCGCCATACTGGTCAACGAGTGCCTGCGCTTTATCTCGATTACGCAGTTGTTGTGCGCGCTTTTGGCCAAACATGATGAGCATCGATACGCCTCACTTCAGTCACGGTAAC
>JANOZQ010000488.1:0-3287 GCA_031429555.1 Sphingomonas sp.
GACGGCTGGCGGATGAAGCGGAAATTCTACTGGCCCGCCGCGCACAATGACGTTGTGTGGCGCGTCATGAAACGCGCGAACCGCGGCACCCGCGTCGTCTATGTGCCCGGCAACCATGACGAGATGTTCCGCCAGTTCACCGGCATGAGTTTCGGCGGTGTCGAAATCCGGCGCAAGGCGATTCATCACACCGCCGACGGGCGCAAATTGCTGGTGATCCATGGCGACGAGTTCGACACGATCATGCTCGCGCACCGCTGGCTCGCGTTCGTGGGTGATTTTGCTTACGAATGGCTGATGCGGTGCAACCATATCGTGAACAGGGTGCGCGCGTGGATGGGCAAACCTTATTGGTCCTTGTCGAAAACCGCAAAGCATAAGGTCAAAAACGCGGTCGAGTTTATCTCGCGGTTCGAGGAAGTCGTCGCACACGAAGCAGCGTTGCGCGGGGTCGACGGCGTCGTCTGCGGCCATATCCACAATGCCGAAATGCGCGAAATTGCCGGGGTCACCTATTACAATGACGGCGACTGGGTCGAAGGCTGCACGGCGCTGGTCGAGCATTTCGATGGGCGGATGGAAATTCTGCACTGGGCCGAAGAGATCAAGGCGCGGGGCTTGCTTGAGCCCGAACTGAGGCTCGTTGCGTGAGAATCCTGATTGTCACCGACGCCTGGGCCCCGCAAGTGAACGGTGTGGTGCGGACGTTGATGGCAACGCGGGCGGAACTCCAACGGCAGGGGCATGTCGTCGAAGTGATCTCGCCCGATCTTTATCCGTCAATCCCGTGCCCGACCTATCCCGAAATCCGGCTTGCGATGACGCGGGCCGCATGGGTTGGTGACCGGATTACGAAATTCGGTCCTGACGCCGTGCATCTGTCGACCGAGGGACCGTTGTGCATTGCCGCGCGGCGCTGGTGTTTGCGGAACAGTTTTCCGTTCACGACGGCCTATCACACGCAATTCCCCGACTATTTTGCAGCGCGCACCGGCATTTCGGCCGAGTGGGTGTGGATGTATATCCGTTGGTTCCATGCCCCGTCGCGCGCGGTGCTTGTGTCGACGCCATCGGTGCGGACGATGCTGACGGCGCATGGCGTTCCGCACAGCACGCACTGGAGCCGTGGTGTCGATCTCGACAATTTTTCGCCCGACGCGCCGCCGCCCGATTTGTTCGCTGACTTGCCGCGTCCGATCCAGCTTTACGTCGGGCGCGTCGCCATTGAAAAGAATATTGAAGCGTTCCTGACGAGCAACCATCCGGGCAGCAAAGTGGTGGTCGGCGATGGTCCGGCGCGCGCCGCAATGGCCGGGAAATTCCCCGATGTTCATTTCATGGGGTCAATGAGCGGGCGCGCGCTGGCCGGTGCCTATGCCGGTGCCGATGTCTTTGTGTTCCCCAGCCGCACCGATACGTTCGGCCTTGTCATGATCGAAGCGCTGGCCTGCGGCACGCCGGTCGCGGCCTACCCTGTCAGTGGTCCCATCGATGTTGTCACGCCCATGACGGGCGCGCTTGACGAAAATCTGACAGGCGCAATCGCCAGCGCGCTGTCCCGCGACCGCGCCGATTGCGCGCTCTATGGCGCGACGTTCACTTGGGCAGCAAGCGCCGCGCAATTCGTGTCGGCGCTGGTTCCGGTCGTTGATCGGGCGAAAGCCGCGTAATGCTTGCCCTTCGCGAGCAGCAGGACTAAGCAGCGCACAACGTCCGGCCGCTCCGCAAGGGGTGGCCCTTATTTTATGCGAAGGATTTACGATGGCCCAGCCCCTCATGCCCCATGCGACTGCGTCGTGGCTGGTTGACCAGACCGCACTGAGCTTTGAACAGATCGCGACATTCTGCGGTCTCCACATCCTCGAAGTGCAGGCGATTGCCGATGACACCGCGGCAACCAAGTTGACAGGGCGTGATCCGATCCGCGCGCACGAGCTGACCATGGCCGAAATCGAAAAGGGCCAGAATGATCCGAACCATGTCCTGAAAATGGACCGCGAACCCGAAGCGGTGACCCGCACCAAGGGACCGCGTTACACGCCGGTGTCAAAACGCGCCGACAAGCCCGATGGCATTGCATGGATTATCCGCAACCATCCCGAAGTTTCGGATGGCCAGATCGGCAAATTGATCGGCACGACACGCACGACAATCGGCGCGATCCGCGACCGGTCGCATTGGAACATGGCGAATATCACGCCAAAAGATCCCGTAACGCTCGGGCTGACAACACAGCGCGAACTTGATGCCGCCGTTGCCAAGGCCGCAAAGGCCGCGGGAATCGAAGCACCGGTCGATGACCGGATCGATGGTGACCGTGCCGCCCTGATCCAGGAGCTGCGTGACCAGCGTAGCGAAGCGGCACGCGTGGCCGATGCGGTTGCCGCCGAAGAAGCCGGAGAAGGCCCGAGCATGATCGGGAATATTGTCGATCCGTTCAAAAAGTCGGCGTAACGCCCAAGCGCTTCACTACTTATTTACCATCCTCGTTCATGGCTGACACCCATGAAAGCGATCATTCTTGCAGGGGGCCTCGGCACCCGGTTGGCCGAGGAAACGTCGGCCCGTCCCAAACCCATGGTCGAGATCGGCGGCAAGCCGATCCTGTGGCACATCATGAAGATGTATTCGCAATTTGGAGTGAACGAGTTCGTCATATGCCTGGGCTATCGCGGCTATATGGTGAAGGAATATTTCACCAATTACGGCATGCACATGTCCGACATCACGGTCGACCTGCGCACCAACAGCATCGAAGTCCATCGGAACGACAGCGAAGACTGGAAAATTTCGCTGATCGATACCGGCGCGATGACGATGACCGGCGGCCGTTTGCGCCGTGCAATGCCGTTCATCGGTAATGACGAAAGTTTCTGCCTGACTTATGGTGACGGCGTGTCGGACGTCGACATCGGCGGCGCGATTGCGTTTCACCGCGAACATGGCAAGCGCGCGACGGTCACGGCCGTTCGCCCCGCCAGTCGCTATGGCCAGCTCGATCTTGACGGTGATGCCGTCCGCGCTTTTGCCGAAAAGCCGGTCGAGGAAGGCGGGTGGATCAACGGCGGATTCTTTGTCCTGTCGCGCGACGTCGCGGATTATCTGGGCGATGACGACGAATGCGTCTGGGAACGCGATCCACTCGAACGGCTCGCGGCCGAAGGCGAACTGCGCTCCTATTTCCATGACGGCTTCTGGCAGCCGATGGATACGCTGCGCGACCGGCAACTGCTCGAAGGCATGTGGGAGCGCGGCGAAGCGCCCTGGAAAACATGGCATTAGACCCG
>JANOZQ010000489.1:0-1599 GCA_031429555.1 Sphingomonas sp.
GATGCACTGACCGCGCTGCTCTCCGCCAATGGCTACATCCGCAGCGAAACGGTCGCCGACGCGGGCGATTTCGCGGTGCGCGGCAGCCTTGTCGATCTCTATCCGGCGGGGATGCCGCACGCACTCCGCCTAGATTTCTTCGGTGATGAAATCGAAAGCATCCGCAGCTTCGATCCCGCCGATCAGCGGACGATTGCCAAAGTCGACAGCTTCACATTGCTCCCGGCATCCGAATCGCTGCTCGACGAAGACTCAATCAAACGCTTCCGCACCCGATACCGCGAAACCTTTGGCGCGACGGCGACCGGCGATCCGCTCTATCAAGCGATTAGCGAAGGACGGCGTCTATCGGGTATGGATCACTGGCTCCCGCTGGTCGAGGAGCGGATGGCAACGTTGTTCGACCATCTGACCGACAGCGACATCATTGTCCGCGATGCCGGGAGCGTAGGGGCGGCCGAAGCGCGGTTTGAAGCGATTACCGATTATCACGCGAACCGCGTTCGTGCGGCGTCGACCGATCTCGGAAGCTACCGCCCCCTGCCTCCCGAGGCGCTGTATCTGACGGCGAGGGAATGGGAGGCGGCGATTGCCGACCGACCCGTTCACCTGACGACAGCATTTCAGGAACCCGCTTCGGCAACGGTCCTGAACTTCGCCATCGAAGGTCCGCGCGATTTCGGCCCCGAGCGCAGCCGTTCCGAAAATGTCTATGATGCGCTTGCCGACTATGTGAAGTAACTCGGCAAGACCGGCCTTATCCTCGCCAGTTACTCGACTGGCTCACGGCAGCGTATCTCGGGGTTGATGGCCGAACATGGCCTCGACCGCGTGGCCATCGCCGAGAGTTGGCTGGATGCGCAGGGCATAGCCGCCAAGGGCACGATTGCGCTTGTCGTCGTGCCGCTCGATCACGGCTTCACTGCGCCTGCCGTGGCCATTGTCACCGAACAGGATTTGCTCGGCGACCGCCTCGTCCGCCGCGCCAAGCGCAAGAAATCGGCGGACGCATTCCTGTCCGAACTGGCAATGCTCAGCCCCGGCGATCTGGTCGTCCACCGCGATCATGGCATCGGGCGTTACGAAGGGCTGACCTCGATTCCCGTTGGAAAGTCGCCGCATGATTGCGTCGCACTGACCTACGCGGGCGGCGACAAGCTTTTCGTGCCCGTCGAAAATCTCGATGTCCTGTCGCGCTTCGGCTCGGACAGCGAAGGGACATCGCTCGACCGGTTGGGTGGCGAAGCCTGGCAGCGCCGCAAATCGAAAATGAAAGAGCGCATCCGCGCCATCGCGGGTGATCTGATCGCAGTTGCAGCCGAACGCGCGCTGCGTGCCGCCGACGTGATCGAACGCGATGGCAGCTTCAACGAATTTGTTGACCGCTTCCCCTATCAGGAAACCGACGATCAGGACCGTGCCATCGAAGATGTGCTCGGCGACCTGAGCAGTGGCACCCCGATGGACCGGCTGGTCTGCGGCGACGTCGGCTTTGGCAAGACCGAAGTGGCGCTACGGGCGGCATTTACGGCAGCAATGGCGGGGCATCAGGTGGCGCTGATCTGTCCGACAACTTTGCTCGCCCGCCAGCATCACCGG
>JANOZQ010000490.1:0-13102 GCA_031429555.1 Sphingomonas sp.
GACAACATCGACGGACTGACCCAGGCAATCAATGGGGGGACAAACGCCATTGTCCAACGGCGGGCAGCCTTGGCGCGGGCGAAAGCCATATTGCTTTAGGGCGTTAACAGCCGCGCGATTTCATCGAAGCTGTGGGCAACGTAATGCGCACCGCGCTGCTTTAATTTGTCAGCGTGGCCATCACGGCAATGCTTACCGACCGCCAAGCCAACGACATGAGCACCTGACGCGACGGCTCCGGTTACACCGACCACAGAATCCTCGATGATCAGCGTCCGTTTGATGTCAACGTCAAGTGCGGCGGCAGCATGGAGATAAATGTCGGGAGCGGGTTTGCCGTGCTGTACATGTTCGCGGCCCGAATAAATATGTGAGCCGAATGCGTCGCGCAGACCGATATGGTCGAGGTGGCGCATGATCCAGCGTGTCGTGCTTGATGAAGCGATTGCACGGGGCAAAGTGGCCGGAAGTGCGCGGACAAAGTCGATCGCGCCTGCGACCGCGTCAAGGCCGTCGCGCATGACGCGGTCATCCTCGATTTGGCGGGCATCGTGAAAGCCTTCGGGGATGGGGCCACCGATCCAGTTTTCGACGGCGTTGTGAAAGTCATTGCCGCCCAATCCAGTGAACGTATCAAGCGCCTGATCAACCGTTGTCGGGTGGCCGAGCGCCGTCAACGCTGCCGCAACCTGTTGGCCACTGATATATTCGCTTTCGATTAGCACGCCGTCAAAATCAAAAATGATGGCGTCGAAAATCATGCGCGCGCGCCGAACAGTGCGGTGCCGATACGGATGTGCGTTGCGCCGAGTTTGATCGCAGTTTCATAATCGCCCGACATGCCCATGCTGAGGTGTGCAAGGCCATTGTCGCGCGCCAGTTTGGCGAGCAACGCGAAATAAGGCGCGGGTTCGAGGCTGGCGGGAGGGACGGTCATCAATCCGACGATGTTTAACCCGGCCAACTTTGCTTCGGCGAGCAAGGCCGGAATGTCCGCAACTGCGCAACCGCCTTTTTGATCTTCGTCGCCGATGTTGACCTGAAGGAAGCAAGCGGGTTTGCGGCCGGCTTTTTCTTGCGCTTTGCCCAGCGCGGTGATCAACGAAGCGCGATCGACCGAATGGATGACATCAAACAGCGCAATTGCCTCTTCCGCCTTGTTCGATTGCAACTGGCCGACAAGGTGGAGGCGGATGTCGGGCGTTGCCGCGATCAGCGCAGGCCATTTCGATTGTGCTTCCTGCACGCGGTTTTCGCCAAAATCGCGTTGGCCCGCTGTGATGAGTGGCACGATTTCGTCGGCGGTCTTGGTTTTCGAAACCGCAATCAACGTCGTCGCGTCGGTGGATCGTCCCGCCAGCTTCGACATTTTGGCAATCGCGCCTTGGACAGTCGCTAGCCGGGGTTCAGCATCAGTCATCACGGCGCTATAGGCACGGCGATGCGTCCCCGCCACCCGCTGCCAAAAATCTGGTTGATGACCGATCCGCGAATTGGCGATCTGGGTGCGGCAATCCGGTGGTTGCCGCGGGGGTCAGGGATCATTTTCCGCCATTATGAACTGCCTAAGGGCAAGCGGCAAAAATTGTTCAAAGTGGTGAAGAGGATGGTGACGGGAAGGCACATGTTGTTGCTTGCCGACAAGCCCGCCGTCGCGCGGCAATGGGGGGCCGATGGCGCACACAGCCGGTCGCTGCATCGGTCGCAAGGAATCCGAACCGTTGCGGTGCACAATGCGCGCGAGGCAGCGGTTGCGAAGCGACTTGGTGCGGATTTGATCTTTGTGTCGCCGGTGTTTGCCACGCGGTCACATCCTGAAGCAAGCACGCTGGGCGTGGTCGGGCTGGGGCAGATTGCAGCAAATAGACGCAACCGAACTATTGCACTGGGTGGAATGAACGCAAAGCGCGCAAAGTCGCTATCCGCACTCAAACTTTATGGCTGGGCAGCCATCGAGGCGTTTAAAATTTGAAAGCAGTGCCGATATAGACAGCCTGGCTGTCGCGACGTGTGTCGGTTGCCACGGGACCAAGCCGGTCTCGATCCGACGCACGGTAGCGGACACCCGCCGTTACATCGATGTTGCGGGTGAGCGAATAGGATCCGCTCATGCCGACCGAAACGCCGGTGTCTCCGGCCAACGCCTTTGGCGTGTTGGATGTTGCGCGGTCACTGCCCAATGCCACGCGCGTTGTGAATTTCTTGATGCTGTAGCTGACGCCGACATCGACCGCTTGCCGCCCGCCAAGCGTGCCCAGATCAACTTTTTCGACACCGCCCGAGAAGGCAAAGCGCTTCCACCCGACAGCAACGCCGAGATCATAAGCAACCGGCATGATGCTCGTCGACGGCGCGTTGACCAGAGCCACCCGCTCGCCGCCCGATGGTCCGCCCGTCGTTCGCGCACGAACGGCAACAGTCACCGAGCGATTCAGGCGAACACTGGCCGAAGCGGGCGTAAAGCGCATCCCGCTTGATGAAATGCCACTGCGCGAAAGCAACGCCGAAAGCCGGGCATCGGTATTCGCCGGGGTAAATGCACCCAATCCACCGCGGGCACCGAGCGAAAGACGTGGTTTGGCCGCACGCAGATCATTCGACGCGCTGATCGCAGGGGATAGTGCAAGCGCGAGCATGGACAATACCCCCGCCGATGCTCCCAGAACAATGCGTCGAGTGCGCACGAATCGAAACCCCTTACTTTCTAAAAACGCAACATAGTGACTGTGCCAATCGCTACCAGTCCCCGCATCATTTTACCATCTGCTGTTGCATATCGCACACACGCCAGAGCGCTTGCAGGGCGGACAACACGGGCTATAACGCGCACGACAGCGCAAAGGATGCGCGAAATTCAAGGATTGCCATGCCCAGCCGCCTTTATACCGCTTTTGCGATTGCGCTTATTACGACCACGGCTGCGTGCGGCAGCAAGGAAAAGCCCGGACGTATTGCCGATCTTGCGGCGTCTAAGGTCACGACGATCGGCATCAACGCCTATTTGTGGCGGGCGGCGCTCGATACCGTATCATTCATGCCGATCCTGCAAACTGATTCCAACGGCGGCGTGATTGTTACCGACTGGTATGTAAATCCGAACTCGCCCGGCGAGCGGATGAAACTGACCGTCACAATCCTCGACCAGGATTTGCGCGCCGATGCGCTGCGCGTGGCGGCTTCGCGACAGGTCTTGACGAGCGGGCAGTGGAGTGACGCGCCGGTGCAGGCTGCGACCGTGCAGAAGCTCGAGGACATCATCCTTACCAAAGCGCGCGACCTGAGGCGCAGCGCCGTCGCGGGGTGATCTCCCTGTGACAGAGCGGTTCAACCCGCTGGCCGCCGACGCGCGCTGGCAGAAAATCTGGGACGAGCGCGGCACGTTTACGGCCGATGCCGATTCGAGCGAAAAGCGTGCCTATGTGCTTGAGATGTTTCCCTATCCGTCGGGGCGCATCCATATGGGCCACGTCCGCAACTATGCGATGGGCGACGTACTGGCGCGCTACAAGAAGATGACGGGGCATGCCGTGCTCCATCCGATGGGGTGGGACGCGTTCGGAATGCCGGCCGAGAACGCCGCAATGGAAAAGGGCGTGCATCCCGGCGACTGGACGCGCGCCAATATTGCGGCGATGCGCGCGCAGCTGAAGCGGCTTGGGCTGGCGATCGACTGGACGCGCGAGCTTAGCACCTGCGAACCCGAATATTACGGACATGAGCAGGCGCTGTTCCTCGATCTTTACAAGGCCGGGCTGGTTTATCGGCGCGAATCGTCGGTGAACTGGGATCCGGTCGACATGACGGTGCTTGCCAATGAACAGGTGATCGACGGGCGCGGCTGGCGGTCGGGCGCGCTCGTTGAAAAGCGCAAGCTGAACCAGTGGTTTTTGCGGATCACCGATTTCGCCGAGGATTTACTCCAGGGGCTGAAGACACTCGACCAATGGCCCGATAAAGTGCGGCTGATGCAGGAAAACTGGATCGGCAAGTCGGTTGGGATGCGGGCATCGTTTGCGTTGAACGATGGGTCCGACAGCATCGATGTGTTCACGACGCGCCCGGATACGATTTTCGGTGCAAGTTTCTTGGCTATTGCGTGCGACCATCCACTGGCACAGCAACTGGCGGCGAACCGCTATGCGCTCGAGCAGTTTATCGAGCAGTGCAAGCTTGGCGGGACCACCGCGGCGGAGATTGAAACGGCGGAAAAGCTGGGGTTTGATACCGGGCTGACCGTCGATCATCCGTTCGATGCAGCGATCAAGCTCCCCGTATTCGTCGCAAATTTCGTGCTTATGGATTATGGCACGGGTGCCGTGATGGGCGTGCCCGCGCATGACCAGCGCGACCTCGACTTTGCGCGGAAATATGAATTGCCTGTTCGGCGGGTCGTCGCGGATGGCGAGTTTACCGATCCCTATTTCCGGGGCAATGAGGCGTATAATGGCGTCGGCACACTCGTAAATTCCGGCTTTCTCGACGGCATGGACGTCAAAACCGCCAAGGCTGCCGTCATCGCGCGCGGCGAGGCGGGAGGCTGGGGCGAAGGGCAGACGCAATATCGGCTGCGCGACTGGGGCGTGTCGCGGCAACGCTATTGGGGGACACCGATCCCGATCATCCATTGCGATTTCTGCGGCGTCATGCCGGTGCCGCGGTCGCAATTGCCGCTGGTGCTGCCCGAGGATGTCAGCTTTGACATTCCCGGCAATCCGCTCGACCGGCACCCGACATGGAAAAACGTCGCATGTCCAAATTGCCGCGAACCCGCTCGGCGCGAGACCGATACGCTCGACACGTTCGTTAATTCGTCCTGGTATTTCATCCGCTTCGCGAGCCAGCCGAAGGACAAACCGTTCGACCGCGACGAGGCCGAGAAATGGCTGCCAGTCGATCAATATATCGGCGGGGTCGAGCATGCCATCCTGCATTTGCTCTACGCGCGGTTCTGGACGCGGGCGTTGCAGCATATCGGACGGCTGGGTGTGGCTGAGCCGTTTGCGGGACTGTTCACGCAGGGGATGGTTACGCACGAGACGTATAGTACACCTGACGGCAAGTGGTTGGCGCTGAACGAAATCAAAGATGGCAAAATTATCGGAACCGGCGAACCCGTCACCGTCGGCCGTATCGAGAAAATGTCGAAATCGAAGAAGAACACGGTCGATCCCGAACCGATGTTCGACACCTATGGCGCAGACGCGGTGCGCTGGTTCATGTTGTCTGACTCCCCTCCAGAACGCGATTTGCCGTGGTCCGAAGCGGGGATCGAGGGGACGTGGAAGTTCGTCCAGCGGCTGTGGCGGTTGTTTGAATCGCCGCGCGGAAACAGCGGCGACGACAAAGACATCGACCGCGCGCTGCACCGTGCCATCGATGGCATCGGCAAGGACATCGACGCGCTGCAATTCAACAAGGCGGTCGCGCGTGTCCATTCGCTGGCTAATGCCATCGAAAAGGCCGCGCCTTCGGAGTCGCGTGACACGGCGATAAAGACGCTGGTTCGTCTGATCGCGCCGATGCTCCCGCATCTCGCCGAGGAAGCCTGGGCGGCTATGGGTAATGACGGGCTTGTGGCCGACGCGGCGTGGCCCGAGGCTGATCCGGCGCTGCTGATCGATAACGAGGCGACCATCGCAATCCAGGTTAACGGCAAGCTGCGTGACACGATCAACGTCGCCAAGGGGACGCCGAAGGACGCACTCGAAGCGCTGGCGCTCGCGTCGGCCAATGTGGTGCGGATGCTCGACGGGGCAACGCCGAAAAAGGTCGTGGTTGTGCCCGATCGTCTGGTAAACGTGGTCGTATGATCCGCGTTTTTCCCCTCGTTCTGCTCCTCACCCTGTCGGCTTGCGGCCTGCGCCCGCTATATAGTGGTGGCAGCACCGGCGCGGTTGCGCAGACGTTGCAGGGGATCGACATCACACCCATCGAAGGCGGAAAATCGGGCTGGCTCGTCCGCAATGCACTGACCGACCGACTCGGCGCGGGCGGGGCCAAGCAATATCGGCTTGATGTCGAGCTTGACGACAAGATCGAAGGCTTTGGCGTGCGCAGCGATGACGCCGTGACGCGCGAACGACGGACATTGCGCGCGCGGTACAAGCTGGTCGATGCAAGCGGCAAAGTGGTTTTGGATGCCACTGCGGGATCGGACGTCGGCATTGACGTTGTTTCGTCCGAATATGCGACCATTGCGGCAGAAAATACTGCACTTGAACGACTGTCGGGCATCGTTGCTGACCAGATCGTCGCGCGGATTGCGCTTTATGCCCGCGACACGCCGACGCCGTGAAAGTCAAAGAAGCCCAGATTACCAAGGCGCTCGACAATCCTGACGGCACCGTTCGGCTCTATCTTCTCTCTGGCGCTGATGACTCGGGATCGCGCGCGCTTGCCGCCCGACTGGAACGCGCGATGGGCCCGGATGCCGAGCGGATCGACCTTGAGGGCGCGACGCTGAAGGAAGACCCTGCGCGACTGGCAGACGAAGCCGCGTCTTTCTCGCTGTTCGGTGACAAGCGCCACATCCGCGTCACGGGCGGGGATGACTGCACCAATGCCGTAATCGCGCTGCTCGAAGCCGAAGTTGCCGGCAATCCGGTTGTGATGATTGCGGGCGCACTAAAGCCCACGTCCGCGTTGATGAAGGCGGCGCTCGATCATCCAGCGGTATTGGCGTTTCAGGGATATAAGCCCGAAGGCGTGGGGCTCGAGACACTTGCGGTTAGCATCGGACGTACATGTGGACTTCGGCTGCATCCGGGTGTCGCCGCGCGGCTAGGCGCGAATTGCCTAGGCGACCGCGCTGTGCTCGAACGCGAAATAGAGAAGCTCGCCCTTTATCTTGATGCCGCGCCTGACCGACCGCGTGAGGCGAGCGAGGAAGCCTATGCCGTCATCGGCGCGGATTTGGGGGAAGCCGACACGGGGCGTTTGGTCAATGCGGTGCTCGGCGGTGACTTGGCCATGCTGACCGAGGAACTGACCGAGATTGAAGCGAGCAACGGATGGGTGCCTGCCATGCGCGCGCTGCAACGACGGCTGATCCTGCTGGCACGGTTGCGAAGCGAGGTTGATAACGGAAAGTCAGCCAGTGGTGCGGTGGCGGTACTCGGTAAGACATTGTTTTTCAAGGAACAACCCGCAGTTACGGCGCAAGTATCCCGCTGGCCATCTGCCCGCTTGTCAACCGCTTCGGCCCGCCTGTTCGCTTGCGAAGGCGCGATAATGGCAAGCGGCACGGCGGGTTCGGTTATTGCAGCCGAAGAGTTGATCGTGATTGCCCGCGTGGGGCAGCGGCTCAGATAGTTTTCGTCATTGCAAGCAATGACGTGGGCTAAATCTTCTCGCCGCTGAGGCGCTGGCAGATCATATCGAGCTGGTCGAGCGTTGCGTAATGCAGTGTGACACTCCCAGCCCCCGCCTTGTGGGTAATCGAGACATTAAGACCAAGCAGATCGCCCAACTGGCGCTGGAGCATGGCAATATCTTCGTCGGGCACCGGACCCGTCATTGATTTATATTCGACGGGGCCGGGACGTTTGGCACGTTTGATGAGCTTTTCGACATCGCGGACAGAAAGGTTCTTGGCGATAATTTCCTGCGCCACCGCCACCGCGTCTTCAGCCCCGAGCAAGGCGCGCGCATGACCCATCGACAGGCGCCCGTCGGCAACCATCGAGCGGACATGCGGCGGGAGATCCAGCAGCCGCATCAAATTGGCGACATGGCTGCGCGATTTGTGGACTATCTTGCCGAGTGCGTCCTGACTGTGCCCATGCAGCTCGATCAGACGTTTGTATGCTTCGCCTTCCTCGATCGCGTTGAGATCAGCGCGCTGGATATTCTCTATCAGCGCGACTTCGAGCGTGACCCCGTCGTCAAATTCGCGAATGATTGCAGGGATTTGGTGCAGTTGTGCCCGCTGTGCCGCGCGCCAGCGCCGTTCGCCGGCAACAATACGGTATTTGTCACCCAGTGGACGTACCACAATGGGTTGCAGCACTCCGCGCGATGCTATTGACGCAGCGAGCTCATCGAGGGCTTCGCTGTCAAAGAAGCGACGCGGCTGGTCAGGATCGGGCGAAATGTCGGCAATGGCTATTTCACGGACGCCATCGTTGGCGGGACCTCGCTCGACATCGCTGTCACCGAGAAGCGCAGAAAGCCCCCGACCAAGGGCCGGTGCGCGTCGTTTTGCAGCAATCGGTTCAATCATGCCGCCGCCGCCGTCAGACGCGGGAGGCGTGCAATAAGTTCGCGGGCGAGGCGGATATAGGCCTCCGATCCTGAGCATCGCATGTCATAGACCAGCGCCGGCAGCCCGTGACTGGGCGCTTCGGACAAGCGAACGTTACGCGGAATAACCGTTTCAAACACGACATTGCCGAGGCAGGCGCGAACGTCCTGCGCGACTTGCTCGGTCAAGCGATTCCGCCGGTCATACATGGTCAACGCAACGCCAAGGATCGACAGCCCCGGATTGAATTTCGCACGAATTCTTTCTATTGTTTGCAGCAGTTGCGACAAGCCCTCAAGCGCGAAGAATTCGCATTGTAACGGCACAAGCAAAGACTGCGCGGCGATCATTGCGTTGATCGTAAGCAGTCCAAGTGATGGAGGGCAATCGATCAGGCAAATATCCCAGCGACCCGGTGGCGCCGCATTGATTGCTGCATCAAGACGGTGGGTCCGATCCGCATAGGCGACGAGCTCGACTTCGGCTCCCGACAAATCAACTGTCGCCGCAACCAGATCAAGATGCGGCACTTTGGTGGGCACGACTGCTTCGGCAAGAGTGCAATCGCCGGTGAGAAGCTCATAACTCGACCGCACTCTGTCCGAATGATTGACGCCCAGGCCCGTCGACGCATTCCCCTGCGGATCAAGATCGATAAGGAGAACACGCCAGCCGGTCGCAGCCAAAGCAGTGGCGACATTGATCGCAGTCGTGGTCTTGCCCACGCCCCCTTTTTGGTTCGCAACGCCGACGCATATCATCGTTTGCTCTTCATCCTAATGTGTCGCCCGATCAAGATTTGGCTTTCAGGGTCAGTCACGCTGACGCGCGCTACCCACTCACCTTGCCACGCACGCGGCAGCGACGCCAGTTCCGTTTGTGCACTTTTTCCTTTCGGCAACAGCCAGACTGTCTCCCGATGGGCAAAGGGCATCGCCATTTCGATGAGCGCAGGAAGTGAAGCAACGGCGCGTGCGGTGATATTGTCCACAGGGTTGGCCACAAGTTTCTGCACAGTCGAAGCGACGACGCGAACATTTGACAGACCAAGTGTTTCAGAGGTTTCGTGTAGAAAATCTGCCCTGCGCGCACGGGATTCGACAAGAATTGTTGGAGCTCCGGTCAGAATCGCAGTCACCATACCGGGGACACCTGCGCCGCTGCCGATGTCGAGCCATGACCCGTCACCACCAAGCAGAACCAATTGCGCCGAATCAACAATATGCCGCGACCAAAATATCGGTAACGTGCTTGCGCTGACAAGGTTTTGGGTGGCCTGCCCTTTGCGAACCAGCGCTGCATAAGCATCGAGCCGATCAAGTGTTTCACGTGAAACATCGAGCGTATCAACAAGCCACGCCCGCGCTTCGTCCTCGTTCAACGCATCGCCCCGGCGCGGTTGTGAATTAGCAATGCCGACAAAGCAGCCGGTGTGATCCCGGCAATACGCTCGGCATCGCCCAAGGTTTCAGGTCGCGCCTTGTTAAGGCGCTGTACCATTTCCGCTGATAGGCCCGCAATGCCCGCATAATCGAGATCCTTTCGAATCTTCACATGTGTTGCCGCGCGCAATGCCGCGACTTCGGCCCGCTGACGATCCACATAAGGTGCATAACGCGCATCCTCAATAAGTTCGTCAAGGAGTTCTTCGGACAGCAATGCCAAAACAGGGTCGAGTGCACGGACGGCAAGTGAATTTAAGCTATTCCGACGGATATGGTTTGCAATCGACCGGTCGCCTCCGAAAGTCATTACCGAGTGAGCCGTCGTTCGCGCCGTTTCACGCGCAATCGCGTGGGCCGCCCGCTCGGCCCCTATCAACCCATGCGCAAAGCCAATCCCCGTCAACCGCGTCTCGGCATTATCAGCACGAAGGTGGAGACGATGTTCAGCGCGTGCAGTCAACATACGGTAAGGTTCGGTAACGCCTTGGAGAACAAGATCGTCAATCATCACACCGATGTAGCTCGTGTCGCGCTCAAGGCGCAGGCGAGGCAAATTCAAGGTGTTCGCAGCGGCGTTCGCACCAGCAATCAGGCCTTGCGCCGCGGCTTCTTCATAACCCGTCGTGCCATTGACTTGGCCGGCAAGAAACAGACCGGGCAATGCACGAGATTCGAGATTGTGATTGAGTGAGCGCGGATCGAGATAGTCATATTCGACGGCGTAGCCAGGCTGGACAATACTAACGCGTTCAAGCCCTCCGATGGTGCGCAGCATCGCCAGCTGAACCTCGACCGGAAGCGATGTGGAAATACCGTTGGGATAGATCAGCAGACCGTCGACGCCTTCGGGCTCCAGAAAGATCTGGTGGCCATCACGGTCGCCGAAGCGGACGACTTTATCCTCGATGGAGGGGCAGTAACGAGGACCGCTTGCTTCAATCGCGCCGGTGAACATTGGCGACTGATGCAGCGCACTGCGGATCACATCGTGCGTTGCGCGATTGGTCCGAGTAATAGCGCAAAAAAGCTGAGGGAGAACGCGTTTGCCAAGCGGGGATAGCGTCCATTGCTCATTGTCCGAGGGCTGAACCCCAAGGCGGCTCCAGTCGATGGTCCGCCCGTCAAGCCGTGGCGGAGTCCCGGTTTTGAGCCTCGCGACGGGAAGGTCGAGTGCACGGAGTTGCTGACCAAGACCAGTCGCGGCAGGTTCGGACGCACGACCTCCCTCGGTAATTTCATCGCCGCAAAACATGCGGGCGCTTAAAAACGTCCCGGTTGCGATGATCACGCTGGGCGATTCGATGCGCATGCCTTCTCGCAATGTAACACCCGCGATTCGGCCGTCGCTGATCAGCAGTGATTCGACCTGACCTTCGACAATGTGCAAGCCCGGCTGCGAGGCGAGTGCAGCCTGCACAGCGTCGCGATAGGCAATTCGGTCGGCTTGAATCCTTGGCCCTTGTACAGCCTTTCCTTTCGAGCGATTGAGCATCCGATAGTGGATCGCTGCTGCATCGCCCGCACGACCAATAATGCCGTCGAGTGCATCGACTTCGCGGACAAGCTGCCCCTTGCCCACGCCCCCAATCGCCGGATTACACGACATGGCCCCAACAGTCGCTCGCGACATTGTGACCAGCGCAACGGACGCGCCGCGTCTGGTGGCCGCAGCCGCAGCCTCGCACCCCGCATGGCCTCCGCCGATAATGATCACGTCATAGGACATGGCAGCTCGTTACACCATTTGTTCCACGTGAAACAGCCTACTTCCCAATGCAGAATGTCCCGAACAAAGCGTCGAGCATGTCTTCGACGCCTGCACGTCCGGTCAAGCGGTCCAGCGCAAAACAAGCGCGGCGGAGATGTTCGGCACTAAGGATTAGGTCGTCGGTCATTGCGGCTTCGCTGACTTCGGCGGACAGATCAATCAAGCAAGCCCGCTGACGGGCGTTGAGGGCGATGGCGTCAAGGGCTGGCAGTGCCGCCTTCGCGGCGACTGCGATGACTTCGATCAAGTCTGCCATCCCTTCGCCCGTGACGGCAGAAACAGAAAGGCGCTGATCATTGGAAGGTTTCGACAGGTCTGCCTTGGCACGAATAGCGAATACACCGTCACGGGCGGGTGCGGCATTGGCGTCTCCGAGCCAGAGGACGAGATCACTGCTTGCTACGATGGCTTCAGCGCGGGCGATGCCGATGGCCTCGATGCTGTTATCGGTCTCGTCGCGCAGACCAGCTGTATCGATAAAGATCAGTGGCAGGCCATGAAGCGCGACGGGCACCTCGATCACGTCGCGAGTGGTGCCAGCAATGGGCGAGACAATGGCGGCATCTCGTGCAACCAACGCATTGATAAGCGTTGATTTTCCGGCATTAGGCGGGCCCGCGATCGCAATCCGCACACCATCACGCAGCCGCTCGGCCGGTGGATTGGCAAGCAGTGTGTCAATGCGCGTTACGATTGCATTCAAAACGACGACACGCTCGGGCCACTGCGACACATCATCCTCGTCGGCAAAATCAATCGTGGCCTCAACGCGTGCTGCCGCTGACAGCAACTCACCACGCAATACCTCGACGATTTTTGACAGACCGCCGGAAGTCATCGCCAGCGCAGATATCCTCTGATGTTCGGTTTCTGCGGCGAGCAGATCGGACAGCCCCTCGGCTTCGGACAAATCCATTCGACCATTTTCAAAAGCTCGCCGCGTAAATTCCCCCGGTTCGGCAGCGCGTAGGCCCGGGATCGATGCTAACGCGGCACTGACAGCGGCAATGGTAGCGCGACCACCATGAAGGTGAAGCTCGACGAGATCTTCGCCGGTCGCACTGGCCGGTCCGGGGAAGCGGAGAACAAGGGCAGAATCTAGAATGTGGCCGCCTACCCGCAATGTCCGCAACGCCGCATAGCGTGGTTCTGGCAATCTCATCGTCGTCAGCGCCGACAGCGCCGCATCAGCCGCCGGTCCGCTGATCCGCATCACGGCAATCGCGGCGGGCGGCGTACCGCTCGACACCGCAAAAATCGTGTCGGTCACTTCTTCGCGACGTTCGTCACCTGATCGAGCAACCCCTGCCACAGCTTCATGCCCGTATCGCCCATCGGCGACCAGCTTTTGAGCATCGACATCATGATGTCGGGCGAGACACCGTTCTTCATGGTGTCCTGAAGCTGGGCCATCATGGCATCATGGATCGGTGCCATGTCGGGCAGGCCCATCAGGCGGCGTGCTTCTTCGGGCGTGCAATCGACTTCGACATTGACCTTCATTCGCGTGTTCCTTCAACCGCCCATCATGCGCATCGCCACGGGCGCAACTTCACCCCAGCCTTCATAGATCATCTTGCCCGCAACATAAACGATGACGACCAGGCCGACCCATGCAATCCAGCGGTAGCGTTCGATATATTGCGC
>JANOZQ010000491.1:0-1579 GCA_031429555.1 Sphingomonas sp.
CGTCGCGGCTATCGAAGCCACCGCGCGCGCCGCATCAAGTCTGCGAAAGTAACAACCACAGCGGAAACGCTGCGACCGCCATCAACGCCCCGAGCGGCAGTCGGGTCGTGGCAACGACATCCCTCCCGCGCACCATCATCCCGAACGCGACAAGCAACCCGGTCATACTTGCGCCGACCAGTACATAGGGCAGCGCCTGCCATCCCAGCCAGCATCCAATCGCCCCCAGCAACTTGGGATCACCACCACCCAGCCCGTCCCGTCCGCGCACCCTCTTGTAGATCCACCCGATCGCAAACAGCACCGCAAAGCCTGCGACCCCGCCGATCAGTCTCGATGATCGGTCAACGCCGATGCCTGCCACGCCGATGGCAAGCCCGCTGACCGCAAGTACCCCCGTGAACCAGTCGGGCAACCAGAAATGCTCGACGTCCAGCGCCGCCAACGCCAGCAATTGCCACCCGAACAATGCGCCTGCTGCGCCCTCGAATCCCGGCTGAGCAAAAAGCGCAACCGCCCCGATCAGCGCCGCCAACATTTCAATCGCCGGATGCCGCCAGTCAATCTGCGCACCACACGTCCGGCATTTCCCGCGGGCGAATGCCCAACTCAAAACCGGTATCAAATCGCGAATCCCAAGCACCCGCCCGCATGCATCGCACGCCGACCGACCACCCATCCCGCGCGCCTGCGGCCAGCGAATTACCAATGTTGCAATGAAACTCCCCGCGATCAGTCCCGACGCCGCGCCGCCCAGTGCCCACCAGGCGGGATCGCTCATGGCAAGCGTTCGTCGGGTGCGGTGCCCCAGATATGTGCCGTCTGGATAAATCCCGCCCGCCCCTTTGCATCGAACAGGCACCATCCGCGTGCACACTGGCTGATCCGCCCGACAACGCCCGGCTCGGCACGCCATACGACAGCGGCCGCTGCATCGGCACTCGCACGCAATTCACGGACATCGCCCAGCACCATTGCCGTCCGGTTATTGCTCAGCAAATTTGCCTGAACCCACCCTTTTGTGCCGTCCGGATCCTCGATCTTGCGCCAGTTGGGATAGATTTCAATGACACGCACCGGCAAATCGGCGCGCTGATACAGCCAGCTGGCGGGAAACTCGCGTCCCGGCCCCGTGCGCATCCGCGCTTTGCCCGCGCTTATCGATGCCCAGTACGGCGCCTTGTGTTGAGCCGACACGGCCGTTGGCAGCGCCAAAACCAAAAGAGCGACACCTGCTAAAAAACCTCGCATCTATATCATCCTGTTCGCCCTGAGCCGATTGACCAATTCGCTTGCGCCGTCAACGAATTACCCGATTGTTGAAGCGTTAACGCCATTCGGCTAGCGGGAACATTGTAAACGGGGGCAAACAATGCGGGCAATCAGACAGGCGCTGACCGTCATCACGGCAACTGCTGTTGGTGTCGTTCAGGCACAACCGGTTATTGTGGCCGATAGCGGCGACAACAGCTGGATGCTTGCCGCTTCGGTTCTCGTACTCGTGGCCGCGCTCCCCGGCCTATTCCTGTTTCTTAGCCGCGGGCGGAGTGGCAATGCGGGACTAGCCATATTCGCATCG
>JANOZQ010000492.1:0-2906 GCA_031429555.1 Sphingomonas sp.
ATCAGATACAGCGTACCGATGTCTTTATGATTGGTCGACATGAACCAGCGCGCGAAAAATGCGGGCTTGTGGTCGGCATCATGATGATGGTCCTGCGCATCAGCCTGAAACGCGCTTGCGGGATTGAGGGCAATGTCTGTCATCGTCTTAGCTCTTGTTCGCGGCTGGAATTACGGGCGCTTTGGGCCCGCCGACAGTGCCGCCCTTTGACAGCACCCACGCATTATAGGCTTCCTTCGAAACCACTTCGACCGTGATCGGCATATAACCGTGACGCGCGCCGCAGATTTGGTTGCATTGCCCGTAGTAGACGCCGGTTTTTTCAACCTTGAAGGTCGTTTCGTTGATGCGTCCGGGGACGCCGTCCATCTGTGTCCAGAAAGCGGGAACCATCCACGCATGGATGACATCGTTCGACGTTACGAGCAGGCGGATCTGTGTGTTCACCGGGATCACCAAACGGTTGTCGGTTGCCAGCAAACGCGGTTCGCCGCGGCGCTTCGCTTCGGCATCGGGCAGCATATTTGCGGTCAGTTCGAAACCGCCATTGTCCTGATACTCATAGGACCAGTACCACTGGTTACCGATGGCCTTGATCGTGATCGCGTCCTTGCTGGCGGGCTTATACTGCGCGGCCAGCAAGCTGATCGACGGCACCGAAATCACGACGAGGATCAGCACGGGGATCAGTGTCCAAGCGACTTCGATGGCCGTATTATGGGCGGTTTTCGACGCGACCGGATTGGACTTGCGGCGATAACGGAACGACGCCCAGAACAGCAGGGCCAACACGAACAGCGAAATCGCGACGATAATCGGCATCAGCAACGCATTGTGCATCCAGATCGCGTCGCGGCCGATGTCGGTCACCTGTGTCTGGATGCCGATTCCCCGCTCAACCGGCTGGCCAATTCCGGCAACCGGTGCTGACGGTGCGGGCGCTGCAACGACAGTCGCTGCTGCTGGCGCTGTTGTCGTCGGTGCCACCGTTTCCGTAACGGCGGGTGTCACAGGCTGCGCCGTCACGACCGGTGCAGCGACCAGTCCAAGCCCCAGAAAAAAGCTCTTCAAAAACGTCTTCACTACGATGCGGCCTCGTTATTTTTGCGGGAAACAGGCGGCAATACGCCCGATCCAATGCAGCGGCCTATACGCCCGCTTTTCCGCGCTCTCAAGTGTTTGATGCAGTGCAATGTGGACTATATTGTGTTGCGGCAAACGCAACCGTATCAGAGCGCCAGTCCGACGCGGAGCAATTGATGACCGACGAAGAAGTTCTGTCCGAATTCCGGGCCGCCGAAGCGCTGCTGGACGGGCATTTCATCTTGTCGTCGGGACTTCGGAGTTCGCGCTTTCTCCAGTGCGCCCGTGTGCTGATGGACCCAAAACGCGCCAATCGCTTGGCCGAGGCGCTGGCGGCAAGAATCACAGTGCCGGTTGATATTGTCGTGTCCCCCGCAATGGGCGGCGTCATCATCGGCCATGAAATGGGCCGCGCATTGGGCGTCGAAGCTTTGTTCCTCGAACGCCCCGACGGCGTGTTCGAACTACGCCGCGGGTTTCGGCTGGTGCCGGGGCAGCGCGTCCTGATGGTCGAAGATGTCGTGACCACGGGCCTGTCGTCGCGCGAAGCGATCAAGGCAATCACGGCAGCGGGCGGCGTTGTCGTCGCGGCCGCAGCACTGGTCGACCGGTCGGACGGTGCAGCCGACTTGGGTGTGCCCTTCACTCCACTGATCCGCCTTTCGGTACCGACGTACGAAGCCGACCAGCTGCCGCCCGAACTGGCAGCAATCCCCGCGATCAAACCGGGGAGCCGCACGGCATGAAGAAATTTGTCGCCCTGCTCGCCCTGATGTCGTCGTCCGCCATTGCAGCCGAGTCACCGATCACGGCCATTCTCACCCAAGCCAAATTCGAAGGCGAGGTCATCGCCAGCAAAGGCGCGGCATTGCCTTACCGGATGCGCACGGTACCTACGTCAACACCACAGATCTGGCGCTGGGCATCGGTAACCAAACAAGTCGTCGCGACGTTGGTTATGCAGGAAGTCGCCAAGGGCACCATCGATCTCGACAAGCCCGTAAGCACCTATTTGCCGACATTCAGGAGCGCGAATGCGGCCAAGATCACTGTCCGCCAGTTGCTCCGCCATCAATCGGGCTTGCCCAATCCCAACGACACGGCGGCGGGCAAAGACGGTGTCGAAGCCTATTACGCCAAAGTCGACATCGTGCTGCAAAATCCGCTGACCGGCTTTTGCGCGGGGCCCGTCAAAGGCGAGCCGGGCGGCAATTGGGCCTATAACAACTGTGACTTTATCGTCGCTGGGGCATTGCTCGAAGCGGTCACCGGCAAGCCTTGGCAAGCACTCGTCAGCGAGCGTATCGCCAAACCGCTTGGACTGAAGTCCCTTGCTGCCTTTCCGACCTCCAGGCCAACCGTCAAGGGCCGCGTCGGCGGCAAGACCGAACCTCGATACCGGATCGAAACTTTCGGCGCGTCGGCGGGGCTTTACGGTACTGCTGGCGACCTGCTTGCTTTTGACCGCGCGCTGATGACCGGCAAGCTCCTCCCCGAAGCACAGCGCGCCGAAATGTGGGATGGCCAGCCCAATCTGGGCTTTATCGCACTGGGCCAATGGGCGTTCGGCGCGGAACTCAAGGGGTGCCCGACGCCGGTTCGCATCATCGAGCGGCGCGGCGCGATTGGCGGCGTTGAAGTGCGCAACTTCATCCTGCCCGATGCCGATGTTATCGTGATCGCTTTCACCAACCGCGACGGTTTCGAGTTCGGCGAAATCTGGCAGGGGAAGGGGTTTTCGTTCGACTTGCTGAGCGCAGCGGCGTGCCCGTCATGACATTAAGATTGGGCGTCAACATCGATCATGTCGCGACCATCCGCAA
>JANOZQ010000493.1:0-3249 GCA_031429555.1 Sphingomonas sp.
TCCGCCGGCGCGCGTAATGGCCGTCTGGCTTGCCGTCACGCCGTCGCTGACGTTGGCGGCAAGATTCTGGTCGGTTTCGCTGATAATGCGGAGGCGATCCGCCATCGGATTGAAATCGAATCCGAATTTGCCGCCGGTTGGAACGACCGACAGGGTGGTGATCAGCGACGCAATACCGGTCGTGGTGAGCGTGTAAATGCGGCCCGTTTGCGACACGCCGTAAATCAATGTGTTGGCCGGGCGAAGATCGATCCCGAGCAATGTATCGCCTGCTGTCAGGCCGGTGATCGCGAACGAGGTGGCAATGGTCATCGGCGTCGACGAATCGAACGTAACGATCCTGTTGTCGAAAGTCAGGCCGGCAATCTGTTCGGCATTGGCGATTGAGATAGGCGCAAGCAGCATGGCTGCGGTCGCGGCGAGTTTGAAAATTCTGGTCATTTGATTTTTCCCCGTAGCTGTCGATCAGAGACGATCACGGAAGCTACGGGCGCATTGGTGTGGTGGATGCGCGGGTTCACGAAAAAATTAACAGGCGGTTAATGTCCCGATTTGGGTCAGATCAGTCCTTTAGTGCGGTACGCTTATCCCCATGTGTCCGACCATAACCGCATCAGGTTGCCACCAAGAATTTTCTCGACCCGTGCCGTTTTCCAACCGCGCGCCGCCAGATCATCCGCGAGCATACGAAACCGCATCGGGCTGTTATAGTCGGCGACATAGTTAAAAATATCCGCGCCTTCGCCGGGTGCCGCAATGCCTTGTGCCAGGCGCGCTTCGTAAAATTTCTTCTGTTCAGCGCGGGCCTTATCGTCGATGTCCATCGCGCTCGAAATGCCATCGGTCCCGATGGCGACATGATCCTCGCCGCATACGCGGACGGCATGGTCGATATGACGGATGAGGTCATCGCGCGTCGGTTTGCTCGACGGCACAAGGAACGGCATGAAATAAATGCCCATGACGCCGCCCTTGTCAGCCATCGCCTTTAGCTCGGCATCGAACACGTTGCGGGGATTGTCATGCAGGTCGCGGCAACCGGTATGGCTGATCGTCATCGGTCGTTTCGCCGCGGCAATCGCCTCGGCTATGGTGCGCTGCCCCCCGTGTGACAGGTCGAGCAGCACCGACGCCTTTTCAATTGCGGCGATGGTCTCGCGACCCAGCAGCGATAGGCCGGCATTGGCGGCTTCAAGCGCACCGTCGCCGCACAGATTGCGGCGGTTGTAAGTAAGCTGGATGATGCGCACGCCCAGCCCTTTGAACAGGGCAATCCGGTCAAGCTGCGTGCCGATGGGTGTTGTGTCCTGAAAGCCGAGGACGACAGCAATTTTCCCGCTCTGTTTGGCCATCGCGATGTCGGCCGCGCGCAATGCTTTGACAAAAAGGTCCGTGTTGCTGGCGATCATGGCATCGGTTGCCGCAATGCCTCCAACCGACGCTTCGAACACATCCGGGCTGTTCCCGACCGAACCCGCCGTCACATGAAATGCCGTAATCCCGGATTGCAATAACTCGGTGCGGCCTTTGGCCGAAAACAGAAGCTGGCCTTCGGTGCCGCCGACATCCGAAATGCTACCAAGCCCGTCGATGACGATGCTCTTGCGCCACGCGGCTTCGGCATAGGGTGCTGCAAATACGGGAGAACAGGCAAACGCAAACGGGGTGGCCGCCAATGATTTCAGAAGATCGCGCCGGTCCATGTCAATGTCCCCGTTGGCCGTCAGATCAGCCCTGCCAAAGGGCTACTCGGGTCAGCGTAACGCCGCAATCCCATCCGACCCGCGCGATACGCCATGCGCCCGCTTTCGACGGAGAGCTTCATCGCATGCGCCATCAGGATCGGGTCTTTGGCTTCGGCAATCGCGGTGTTCATCAGTACACCGTCGCAGCCGAGTTCCATCGCAACGCTCGCGTCCGATGCGGTGCCGACACCGGCATCGACCAGCACCGGCAATTTTGCCCCCTCGACGATCAGCCGGATCATCACGCGGTTCTGAATACCCAGCCCCGATCCGATTGGCGCGCCGAGCGGCATGATCGCGACCGCCCCTGCATCCTCCAGCCGCTTCGCCATGATCGGATCGTCCGAGCAATAGACCATCGAGTGAAAGCCTTCGTTCGCCAGGATTTCGGTCGCGCGCAATGTTTCGACCATGTCGGGATAAAGCGTCTTCGCTTCGCCGAGCACTTCAAGTTTGACGAGGTCCCAACCGCCCGCCTCACGTGCTAGCCGCAGCGTGCGGACGGCTTCATCGCCGGTGAAACAGCCCGCGGTATTGGGCAGGTAGGTGATCTTCTTCGGGTCAATATAGTCCATCAGGATCGGGGCATTCGGGTCGCTGATGTTCACCCGCCGCACTGCGACCGTTACGATCTCTGCACCCGAAGCCGCAACGGCAGCGGCGTTTTGTTCGAAGTCTTTGTACTTGCCAGTCCCCACGATAAGGCGCGAATGGAAGGTCCGACCTGCTACGCTCCAACTGTCATCATGATCGCCGCCGCCAACAAAGGTTACGATCTCAATCTCGTCACCCTCTTCGACAATGACATTAGCCAGCGTCGATCGCGGGATGATCTCGAGATTGCGCTCGACCGCGACCTTGGCCGGATTGAGGCCAAGTTCGTTTGCCAGATTGGCAAAACTCAATCCGGCGAAGATCCGCCGGTGCTCGCCATTGACCCGAATGCCGATAGTGTCGTCGCTGGACATGATGCTCCCGCTGATTCTGTGTCGATAGTGCCGATAGGCGTCGTTGACGATTGGAGCCAGCACCGTCTATCGCACCTCCATGCAACCGGTCTCCACCATCGAAGGGCGCGCTTATCCATTCGGGCGCAAAAATGTCGATACCGACGTCATCATCCCGGCGAAGTGGTTGAAAACAGTTACCCGTGCGGGGCTTTCCAAAGGCGCATTTGAAACGGTCCGCGCCGAAGTCGGGAATGTGTTCGATGATCCAACCTACGCAGGCGCGTCGATCATCATCGCGGGTGACAATTTCGGCTGCGGGTCAAGCCGCGAACATGCGGCGTGGGCACTGGATGATATGGGCGTGAAGGCGGTAATTGCGCTCAGTTTTTCGGATATTTTTTCGGGCAATGCTTATAAGAATGGCATCCTGACCGTTGTCCTACCGCAGGCTGCGATTGACCGGTTGATGGACGTCGCGAAGACCGATCCGATCCATATCGACCTCGAAGCGCAAACCGTGACGACTCAGTTTCAGGACCGCTTCACCTTTGAGA
>JANOZQ010000494.1:0-1732 GCA_031429555.1 Sphingomonas sp.
AGCATCGCCTCGGCCATTGTCTCGGGCAATGCGGCACAGTTGATCGCAACAAATGGCCCATCCGAACGCGCCGACTGCGCATGCACGAAACGCGCAAGGCCTTCTTTACCAGTGCCGGTTTCGCCTTCGATCAGCACCGACGCACCGGTCTGCGCAATGCGCGTAGCCTGAGCCAGGAGCTTGGCCGTCGCGGGTTCGCCATAGGCCATAATCGGGTTGGCGCGGACCAGCTCGGCAATCAGAGCATGGCCAAAAGCCAAATCCTGAAAACCAAAGCCGATCCGCGCCGGTTGACCGTCCCTGAGAGAGACCAGAAAAGGAACGGTCGTGGGGGCTGTGGACTCGATGATGACGTCGCCCGATTTTGCGAACGAGGTTTCATCGGAGGAATAGATAGTGGATCGACCATTGCCCGCAATAATCCCGGCACCCGCCAGCGCTGGTACAAGCGTCGGCCACTGGTCCTTTGCAGCATCGGTGATTGTTACAAGCGTCATATGGTCCCCACCACTGCGAACAAGCAGTCGAGGTTAACTTTGCAATCACCATGCCAATTGCGCGCTCCCTAGGCAGTAAGGGAAATTGTCAGTGGGCCGTCGGGCCAAACGTCAAAAAACTGACGCCGCTAAACCCTCTGCAGACACCGCCGTTAATGACCTCGTGGCGGCGCTGGACCTTTTCCGGACCGCCCGCCAACGGAAAGGGAATTTGAGTTATGACTTATATCGGAACTAACGTCGCCGCACTTCGCTCGCAGAACGGCATCAACAAGGCCACCATGGGCCTGAACACCGCCATGGAGCGCCTGTCGACCGGCAAGCGTATCAATTCGGCCAAGGATGATGCCGCCGGCCTCGCCATCGCAAGCCGCATGACATCGCAGGTCCGCGGTCTTTCAGCTGCCATGCGCAATGCCAACGACGGCATCTCGCTTGCCCAAACCGCTGAAGGCGCGATGGGCGAAGTTGGCAACATGCTCCAGCGTGTCCGCGAACTCGCCGTCCAGTCGGCAAACGGCACCAACTCGACCAGTGACCGCACTGCGATCCAGGCTGAAGTCACACAGCTGCTCGGCCAGATCGACAATATTGCCAACACGACGACATTCAACGGCACCAAGCTGGTCGACGGCACGGCAAGCGCCCTCGCAATCCAGACCGGGATCAATTCGGGCGATACGGTCACACTCTCGATTGCTTCGATGAAAGCCACGGATCTCGGTGTCGGCACTGTCGACCTTTCGACCCAAGCCGGGGCCTCTGCCGCTCTGGCACTGGTCGATACAGCCATTGATACGGTCAACTCGAGCCGTGCGGGCCTCGGTGCGGTCCAGAACCGTTTCGAAGCCACTGTCAGCAACCTGACATCGACTGTCACCAACCTGACCGAAGCGCGCAGCCGCATCGAAGACGCCGACTTCTCGGCCGAAACAACTCAGCTCGCCAAGGCGCAGATCCTGAACCAGGCGTCGACCGCCATGCTGGCGCAGGCAAATCAGTCGCAGCAGGGCGTCCTGAGCCTGATCCGCGGCTAAAGGCCCCGACCTTGATCGTGCCGGACCCTTAGGGTCCGGTGCGTGAATCATGGTCGCAACAAAGACAAGTTTGGGGCCGTCGTGGGTTTGGTCCCCCTCTGACGGTCCCGAAAAACGAGAACCCCCGGCGCACCCCACTGCGCCGGGGGTTCTTATTTATTCGTCGGAAATCAACGCGCGAACCTTGTCGAGCGCGCT
>JANOZQ010000495.1:0-2625 GCA_031429555.1 Sphingomonas sp.
TTTGTTATGGACCAGCTATTGGCCCCGATCGCGGCAGCTATTCCCAATTACGAAGTTCGAACCGACATTGCGATGCGCGGATCGTTCAAGGATGGAGACTGGACTGCATCGAGCGGCCATATTTGCGGGGTGTTCTTGGCCCCGCTGTTCAGCATCCCGGCAACACGACGCGTCACTTATGTGCGCTTTGGATGCTTCCAGCGCTGGGTCGCCGAAAAAGTCACAGAGACCATTGTCATCCTCGACCTCCCGTCACTCATGATTCAGGCCGGCGTCTGGCCATTGGCAACGCCACTTGGCCCTGACGTGATGGCCCCGCCCCCCATCGGCGGCAATGCCATATGGCCGCATGGCAATGGTGCGGCGAGCCTTGCCATTGTCGAAGCGATGATCGGCGGGCTTATGAAGTTTGACGGGTCGCTGCGCACCATGAACATGCGCGATTATTTTGCCGAAGATTTCTGGTGGTTCGGTCCTGCCCCAATCGGCAGTTTCCGCGGGTTCGCCGATTACGAGCGTGGTCACGCCATGCCATTTCTAACCGCGTTCCCCGACCGCGTTGGCGGCAACCACCGGGCACGCTTCGGCGAGGGCGATTTCGTGGCCTCGACAGGCTGGCCCAGCATTACTGCGACGCACAAAGGCGCGGGCTGGCTTGGCATCCCCGCCACGGATCGTGCGATTACGATGCGGGTCATGGACTTCTGGCACGCAAAAGACGGGCTGCTGATCGAGAACTGGGTGATGATCGACATCCCTGACCTGCTGAATCAATTGGGCATCAACATCTTCGCTGCCCTGAAACCGGAGAAAGAATGATGGCCGAGTGGCTGAAACGCGGCGCAACGACCGAAACCAAGGCGGCCAGCGACCGAAAGGTGCGCGACACTGTGGAATCCATTCTTGCCGACATCGAAGCGCGCGGGGACACCGCAGTGCGCGAATTGTCAGTCAAGTTCGACGGATGGGACCGTGACGATTATCGCCTGACCCCGGCAGAAATTCAGGGATGTATCGACCAGCTGTCGGGGCAAGACCTGAAAGACATCGAGTTTGCGCAGACGCAGGTGCGAGGCTTTGCAAAAATCCAGCGCGCCTCGATGACCGATGTCGAAGTCGAGACGCTGCCGGGCGTGGTGCTCGGCCACAAACATCTACCGATGAATGCGGCGGGTTGTTATGTCCCCGGCGGGAAGTATCCGCTGCTTGCCTCGGCACACATGTCGGTGATCACGGCCAAAGTCGCGGGTGTGCCGCGTGTCGTGACCTGCGCGCCCCCCTTCAATGACCGTCCTGCCCCCGCAATTGTTGCGGCTCAGGCAATGGCGGGTGCGGACGAAATCTGGTGCCTCGGTGGTATTCAGGCCGTTGGTGCAATGGCGATCGGCACGGCAAGCATGGCCCCCGTCGACATCCTCGTCGGGCCAGGCAATGCTTTTGTGGCCGAAGCAAAGCGCCAGTTGTTCGGTCGCGTCGGGATCGATCTGTTTGCGGGGCCGACCGAGACACTGGTAATCTGTGACGAGATTGGGTGCGACGGCGAACTGGCAGCAACCGACTTGCTGGGACAAGCCGAGCATGGCCCCGATTCACCCGCGATCCTGCTGACGACGTCGCGCCAACTCGCCGGGGAGACGATGCGCGAAGTCGAGCGGCTCCTAACGATCTTGCCCACTGCCGATATTGCTCGCCGCGCCTGGGAGAGTTTCGGCGAAGTGATCGTTGCGGCGGACGATGCCGAAATGGTCCGGATCGCCGACGAGATTGCCAGTGAACACGTCCAGGTCATGACGCGCGATCCCGATTACTTTCTGGAACACATGACCAATTATGGCGCGCTGTTCCTCGGTAACCGTACCAATGTGAGTTACGGCGACAAGGTGATCGGCACCAACCACACGCTCCCGACCAAAAAAGCCGCGCGCTATACCGGCGGCCTCTGGGTCGGCAAGTTCCTCAAGACCTGCACCTATCAACGTGTGCTGACCGACGAGGCATCGACCATGATCGGCGAATATTGCAGCCGCCTTTGCGCGCTTGAGGGCTTTGCGGGGCACGGGGAGCAAGCCAACATCCGTGTTCGCCGCTATGGCGGGCGCAATATTCCCTACGCCGGAAAAGCCGAAGCTGCTTGACGGACACTAGTGGCGTCGAGCTGCTATTTAACGAATTTGAATTGCGCTTGCGCTGTCGTCAGTCACACCGGCCCTGACCTGCGTCTGCGCACGTAAAACCGGTTCAATGTGCCGCCTGCGTGCCTCGACCCACGGATGCGCCCCTTCCCCCTGGGCGACGGTCTCGACCCGCCCCGTATCCAGCGTCACCGCAAGTCCGCCAGTTGTTGCCAGCAGCGCCCGGTCCGCCTTGAACCAGCGCGGGCGGCACCAATCCGGCAAGCGGCGGTCGCTGACGACAATGTCCGCGGCGGCACATTCGGCGCGGAATTCCGTGTAAGAAAGCATATAGCGGCTTCTCGTCGCCAGAATGCGCCAGTTGCGATCACCGCGCTTTAGGGAGACGCGGCAGGTATCCGTGCTGCAAATGGCGCCCGGCAGGACATCGAGGTCAGCGAGTTCGCCGATCATCCCTGCCCGTTCGCTCAGCACTGACCGTACATAATCGCCC
>JANOZQ010000496.1:0-2948 GCA_031429555.1 Sphingomonas sp.
CCTCGAGCACCGAATTATCGACTTTTGCCTCGTTGATCAGGTGGCGGCGCAGATCGGCCTCGCGGAACCGCGGACGCGATTTATAGTCAGGATCGCTCAGCTGTGGCACCTGGATGTCGGGTTCGATCCCGCCTTCCTGAACGCTGCGGCCCGAGGGCGTATAATAACGCGCCGTCGTCAGGCGCAGCGCGGTCGTATCGTCGAGCTGGAGCAACGTCTGCACCGATCCCTTGCCGAAGCTGCGTTCGCCCATGACGATGCCGCGATGCTGGTCCTGGATCGCGCCCGCGACGATTTCAGCCGCAGAAGCAGACCCTGAATCGATCAGGACCACAATCGGTAGGCCGTGGGCAAAGTCGCCGCGCTTGGCGTAATAACGTTCGATATCGCGTTTGTCGCGACCGCGCTGCGACACGATTTCGCCGGTGTCGAGGAAAGCGTCGGAGATCTCGACAGCTTCATCGAGCAAGCCGCCGGGGTTCGAGCGCAGATCGACGACATAGCCGAGCGGTTGTTTGCCCAGCGCCTTGTCGATGCCCACCAGCGCGGCACGGACATTTGCGCCGGTGCCCTTCGAAAAGCCGTTGATGTTAATATAGCCGACCTGGCCCTTCACTTCCCATTTGACGGGTTTGAGGTCGATGACTTCGCGGGTCAGCGTCAGGTCGAATGGCTTGTCACGGCCTGCGCGGACGAGCGTCAGCTTGATCGACGTGCCTGGCTTGCCGCGCATCTGGTCAACGGCTTCGTCGAGCGTGCCCCCGAAAATGAGGTTGCCATTGAGGTGCGTGATGTAATCGCCCGCTTTGATCCCGGCGCGGAAGCCCGGACTGTCCTCGGTCGGTGCAATGACTTTGACCGCGCCGTCTTCAAGCGTGACGGTCAGACCGAGGCCGCCATAATTGCCGTCAGTCTGGATACGCATCTGGTTGAAATCGCGCGCGTCGAGATAGGAGGAGTGCGGATCGAGGCTGGCCAACATCCCGTCGATAGCGCCCTTGATCAGTTTTTTGTCATCGACTTTCTCGACATAATCGGCGCGGACGCGCTCGAAGACTGCCATGAACGCGTCAAGCTCGCGGTAGGTGGTGACATCAACAGCGGCGAGCGCGGCGGTTGCAGCGGGAATGAGCGCCACGGCGGAAACGGTAAGCAACGCGCGGTAGGGAAGTTTCGTCATGGGGTGTCCTAAAGGTCTTGATGCAGCATATCGCGAATCCGGTGCCGTGCGCTAGCCCTGCTGGTTAACCGATCAGCCGCGCTATATCGACCGGTTGCCCGCCGCGCCGCAGCTCGACAGTGACAGTGGGGCGCGAGGGGCCAGCGCGGCCCACCGGCGACCCTTGGTCGAGTGCATCGCCGACTTTGACATCAAGCGCAGCGAGACTCGTGATCAGCGTCGTCCACCCGCGCCCATGATCAATGATGACGATGTTGCCAAAGCCGCGATACGGCCCGGCAAAGGCAACGCGACCACCGGTCGGCGACACGACTTGCGCCGAGGGTCGCGTGGCAATGGTCAGGCCACGCGCGCGGACCCCGGTGTCGGAGATTTCCCCGAGGCCGGTGACCACCTGACCGACGACGGGCAGGCGATAGGGCGCTTGCGCGGCTTCGGCGGTTTGCGTGTCAGCGGGGAGCGCGCGGGAATCGCCGGGGCGAACAGGTCGCATGACAGGGCCGGGTAGTGCAGCGAGGTTTGCGCGCCGGTCGGCATTGTCGTCAATTCGGCCCATCAGGTCGACGATGTCGCGCGCTTCCTCGCCCAGCGCGATGGCGCGGTCCTGTTCGGCCATCGCGTTGCCCGTCAGTTTGTCGGCAGCGGTGCGACGCTCGACCGCAAGCGCGGCGAGTTGATTGCGTTGGGTAACCAACGCGGCCTGGCTCGATTTCAGACTGATCAGGGCATTGTCGGCTGCGAGGCGGAGTTGCTGGCCGCGCGCCACATCGGCACGGACGTTGGCCGTGCGGGCGCGGACCACGGGCAGGATCGCAGACAGCATCGCGCGGACGTGGACCAGGTCGCTGATTGATCCCGGCTGGACGAGGGCCAGCGCAGGCGGTCGGCGCGACAGCGTTTGCAATGCGGCGACAAGGCGGATCGTCGGGCCTTGCTTGATGGCAAGCGCCGCGCGCTGCTCCGCGCGGAGGCGATCAATGATGGCAATGCGCGCTTCGGCGGCACCGATGTCGGCCTCCGCAGACTGGACGCGCGCGGCAACAGCAGCAGATCGCGCGCGGGCTTTCGCGGCGTCGTTGCTCGCGTTGGCTGATGCCGCTTCGAGCCGACTGGCGCGGTCAGTCGCAGCGCTCGCATCGATTTTTGCCTTGGCCAGCGCGCGGCGTTCGTCATTGATGCTCTGTGCGGAAGCCAGCGCCGTGACCGCCAACAAGGCGAAGAGGGCAAGACGGATTTTCAGCCGAGCTTGCCAAATTGCGCTTCGAATGCCGCGACGTCGTTACGCGCCAACAGGTCGGCCTGCTCGACCCAGCGATCACGCGCCATCCGCCCGGCAAAGGTGCCAAGCTGGGCATCGAGCGCTGCCTGTGCCTGGGCATCAAGCGCTGCCAGCTGGTCGAAGCGGACGATGCCGAGCGCCCCGAGTTGCGTCGCCACTTTGGGGCCGAGCCCCTTGATCCGGCGGAGATCATCGGGCGCGCCGACGGTTGCGGGCAGGGCGACGGGTATTTCTGGTGGTGAAACCACCAACTCAACCGGTGTTGTGCGCGCCAATGTCGGCGCAACAACGGGATCGACGCTGCCGATGTCGACGCGCTGTCCGCGCCGCCGCAGTAGCAGGATAAGGGCGATGAGAACAACGACCCCGCCAGCGATGAATGGCCAATAGGTCAGAAGCATTTCGTTCGTCATGGCGCATCCTTATCGCGACGGGCAATTTCGCGCCAGCCAATGTCGCGGCGGCAAAAGCCGGTCGGGAAATCGATGC
>JANOZQ010000497.1:0-2666 GCA_031429555.1 Sphingomonas sp.
CGCTTCGGGCAGTTTGCGTGCGCTGAACGGTGGCTTTGGCGGGCAACTCGCGCTGAACGGCAGCGGGATTTCGGGCACGCTTGATTTTGCCGCACCGTCGGGTGTGCAGCGGATCGAAGCGCATCTGACCGCGCGCGATGCCCGGCTGACGGGGCCACCGATCATCGCGGCGCGGCGCGGGCAGCTTGATGCGGTGATGCTACTCGATCCGCGCGGAACCACCATCGACGCGACGATGACGGGGCTGGGGCTGCGCTATGGCAATCTGACGCTCGCCAAGCTGAACGGCACGGCAAAACTCACCGACGGCAGCGGCGAAATCCGCGCGGCCTTTGCCGGATCGCGCGGGCGGACGTTCGATTTGCAGACGGTGGCACAGGTTTCGCCTGACCGGATCAGCATCGTCGGGTCGGGCACCGTCGACCGCCGCCCGATCAAACTCGACGCCCCTGCCGTGCTGACACGCAACGGCGCGGACTGGTCGCTGGCGCAAACGGCTTTGAGTTTTGCCGGCGGCACGGCACGTGTTTCGGGACGTTTCGGCGGGGCAGCCACTGCGCTCGATGCGACCGTCCAGTCGATGCCGCTGACCGTGCTCGACATCGTGAACCCCGGCCTTGGTCTCGGCGGCAATGCCAGCGGCAGTGTCAGTTTCAATCAGCCTGCGGATGGCAGTGCCCCCACGGGTCGCGCTGACTTGCGCATCCGTAATCTGACGCGCTCGGGGCTGGTGCTCTCGTCGAAACCGGTCGATGCAGGCGTTGCCGCGATCCTGTCGGGCAACGGTCTCGTCCTGCGTGCGGTGGCGGCAAGCGGCGGACAGACCGTCGGGCGGGCGCAAATGCGCGTCGCGCCGCTCGGGCGTGGTGACATGATGAGCCGCATCACCAACGCGCCGCTGTTCGCGCAGGTCCGCTATAATGGTCCGGCCGATACCTTGTGGCGGCTGACCGGCGTTGAAAGTTTCGACTTGTCCGGCCCGGTCGCCGTTGGCGCGGATGTGGGCGGGACGATAAACAATCCGCAGATCAGGGGATCATTCGCGACCCAAAGCCTGCGCCTCGAAAGTCCGCTCAGCGGCACCGTGCTGACCGGCATTCAAGCGCGCGGGAATTTCGGCGGGTCAAAGCTGGTGATCGACAGTTTCACGGCCAATGCCGGGCGCGGGACGCTGGCGGGGCGCGCAGCGTTTGACCTCGCGGCCACCAATGGTTTCGGTATCGACATCGCGGCCAACGCGACCAATGCCGAACTGATCAAGCGCGATGACGTTGCCGCGACCGTCACCGGCCCGCTGACGATCCGTTCTGATGGCGGGAGCGGGCTGATTTCGGGCGACCTTGACCTTGTCCGCAGTGCGTTTCGCTTGGGGCAGGCGACGGCGGCCGCTGCGGTCCCGCGCCTGAAAGTCCGCGAAATCAATCGTCCAGCCGACCGTGCCGAAGCCGCCGCACCGCCGATGCGCTGGGGCCTCGACATCAAGGCACGTGCGCAGAACCAGCTGGCGGTGACGGGCCTCGGCCTCGACAGCGAATGGGAAGGCGCGATCAATCTCGGTGGCACCTTGGATGCGATGCGGATCACGGGACGTCTCGACGTGGTGCGCGGTGGCTATGAATTTGCCGGGCGGCGCTTCGATCTCGACCGCGGGACCATCCGTTTTCAGGGCATCTCGCCGCCCGATCCGGTGCTCGATATTCAGGCGAATGCGAGTATCCAGTCGATTGCCGCAACGATCAAGGTCATCGGCACGGCATCGAAACCCGAAATTACGTTCAACAGCGTGCCCGCGCTGCCGCAGGATGAACTGCTCTCGCGGTTGTTGTTCGGGACGTCGATCACGAATTTGTCAGCGCCTGAAGCGTTGCAGCTGGCGGCCGCAGTGACGTCACTCAGAGGCGGTGGCGGCGGTCTTGATCCAATCAACGCCGTGCGCCGCGCTATCGGGCTCGACCGGCTGCGCATCGTTGCGGCGGATGCGACCACGGGTCAAAAAACGTCAGTTGCGGCGGGCAAATACATCACGCGCCGGACCTATGTTGAAGTGATCAGCGACGGGCAGGGCTACTCTGCCACGCGCATCGAGTTTCAGGTGACGCGCTGGTTGTCGCTGCTTTCGACGATTTCGACGATCGGGCGGCAAAGCGCGACGGTTCGTGTGTCGAAGGATTATTGAGGGGCTGTAGACAGAAAAGTGTCAGACACTTTTTCCGAGAAGTCGGCGATAATCAAAACCGCTGCACGAAAAAGTGTCTGACACTTTTCTGCCGCTTCAGTTAAACCACCTTGCGCCCCACCCAGATCACGCGGCCGATCACATTGACGCGCGCGGCGGGAACGTCGGGCCAGCTCGGGTAGGCCGCATTGTCGCTGCGGATGGCAACGCTCCGACCCGCCGGATTGACCGCCAGCCGCTTCACGTTCAGCGCATCGTCGATGCGGATGACATAAATCCCGTCGCGCAAGCGGTCACCCGCATCGCCGCGATCCACCAATATGTCATCGCCATCGGCCAGCGTCGGCATCATCGAATCGCCCTCGACGCGGATGGCGGAAACCAGATCGGGAGTCGCCGTCAGCCGCCGCAGCCAGCCCGCATCGAACCCGAACCGCGCTTCGACGCGCTCGCTGTCGGGAAGCGCACCCGGTCCCGCTGACGCACCGAC
>JANOZQ010000498.1:0-3376 GCA_031429555.1 Sphingomonas sp.
TCGTCGAAACCAAAAAAGCGCATCTGGGCAAAGGCGCAAAAGCAAACCACCTGACCTATCTCGGCGATGCAATCATCGGCGCGGGCGCGAATATCGGGGCGGGTACGATCACTTGCAATTATGACGGCTATTTCAAATATCTGACGGTGGTCGGTGAAGGCGCGTTTATCGGGTCCAATTCGGCTTTGGTGGCGCCGGTTACGATAGGCGCAGGCGCGATCGTTGGCGCAGGGAGCGTCGTGACAAAGGATGTGAGCGCCGATGCACTGGCGCTGGTGCGGCCCGAACAGCGCGAAAAAGCGGGCTGGGCAAAACAGTTTCGGGGCGTGATGGGGGCGAGGAAGCGAGGTTGACATGATATCATTTTATGATATCATCACGCCATGACGCGCATTCTTGCCGACTTACCCGATGATGACATCAAATGGCTCGACCAGCGCGCCGCTGAACAAGGCAAGTCCCGGGCTTCGGTGCTGCGGGATGCTGTTTCGACCTACAAGGCACAGCCATCAGTAAATAACAAGGACTGGATCGAACGCTGGGCTGGACTCTGGGCCGACCGTGACGACATTCCCGACGGCGTCGAATTCCAGCGGGAAATGCGTGAAGACCGCAGACCGCACGAAGATTGTTGATCGGTGTCAGATCCGTTCTTCGATACAAACATTGTAATCGACTGGCTAAAACGCAGACCGCAAGCGACGGCTGAGCTTTCACGCTATAATGGCCATCGCGTTAGCCGGATCGTATGGACTGAAGTGCTTGCGGGGGAGACACTCGATGCGCGGGACATGGTTCGTCAAGCACTGTCCAATTTCGAGATTGTCGAACTTGATGCGCGTATTGGATGGGCGGCCGTCGATATCCGCTTTCGAACAAAGATGAAGCTGATGGATGCTTACATCTTGGCTACGGCGCAGGTGAATGGCGCAATACTGATTACCCGAAATACCAAGGACTTCCCTGCAGAAATGCCAGGCATCCGTGTTCCTTACACCCTCTAATCGAGTATCAATCCATGTGTGGCATTATTGGCATTGTAGGCAAAGACACAGTTGCAGACCGGCTCGTCGACGGGCTGAAGCGGATGGAATATCGGGGGTATGACTCGGCGGGTGTTTGTACGGTCGACGGGGGGCAACTTGTTCGCCGGCGAGCAGAAGGAAAGTTGGCAAACCTCGTCAAGGAATTGAGCGGCAATCCTGCGCCCGGCACCATCGGCATTGCCCACACCCGCTGGGCGACGCATGGCGCGCCCAATACCGCCAATGCGCATCCGCATGCGACCGCCGAAGTCGCGCTCGTCCACAATGGGATCATCGAGAATTTCAAGCCGCTGCGTGATGGCCTGATCGCGCGCGGGCGGCGGTTCGAGAGCGAGACCGATACCGAAGTCGTCGCGCACCTCGTCAGCGAGCAAGTCGAGGCCGGACTGTCGCCACAGGACGCCGTCAAGGCAGTGTTGCCGCAATTGCGCGGGGCGTTTGCACTGGCGATTGCCTTCCGCGCGCATCCCGACATGCTGATCGGCGCGCGGCTCGGCTCACCACTGGTCGTGGGCTATGGCGAGGGTGAAACCTACCTCGGTTCTGACGCGCTGGCGCTCGCCCCTTTGACACAACAGATTGCCTATCTCGACGAAGGCGACTGGGTTGTCATTACCCGTGATGGAGCCGAAATTTTCGACAAGGAAAACAACCTGGTAACACGCGAAATTACGACGTCAGGTGTATCCGCCGCAGCGATCGAAAAAGGCAATTACCGCCATTTCATGCAGAAAGAGATTTTTGAACAGCCGACGGTCGTTGCGCAAACATTGCGGAGCTATTTGCGCGGCGTGGAACGGCAGGTTGCGTTGCCGCAAATGGATTTCGACCTGTCGGACATCAAGCGCATCACGATTGTGGCGTGCGGAACGAGCTATTATGCCGGGATGGTCGCCAAATATTGGTTCGAGCAATTTGCACGTGTGCCGGTCGATCTCGATGTCGCGTCCGAGTTTCGATACCGCAATCCGGTGCTGGAGGCAGCGGGCCTCGCGCTGTTCATTTCTCAATCGGGCGAAACGGCGGACACGCTGGCAGCACTGCGGCACGCAAAGGCAGCGGGCCAGAAGATCGCGGTCGTCGTCAATGTGCCGACCAGTTCGATGGCACGCGAGGCGGATTTGTTGCTGCCTACGCACGCTGGCCCTGAAATCGGTGTCGCATCAACCAAGGCATTTACCTGTCAGCTCGCGGTCTTGGCGGCGTTTGCGGCGCATCTTGCCGTCGTGAAGGGCGAGATGTCGCGCGATGAAGAGATCGAGGTTGTCCGCCACCTGACCGAGGCTCCCGCGGCGCTCAACGCAGCGCTGGCGCATGACGAGGACATTGCCGCGATGGCACCCCTGATCGCACCAGCGCGCGACGTATTGTACCTAGGGCGCGGACCGGACTATCCGATGGCGTTGGAAGGCGCGCTAAAACTGAAGGAAATCAGCTATATCCACGCCGAAGGGTATGCCGCTGGCGAGATGAAGCATGGCCCTATTGCCTTGATCGACGAAGCCGTGCCCGTAATCGTCATCGCGCCCAGTGGGCCGCTGTTCGAAAAGACCGTCAGCAACATGCAGGAAGTCATGGCGCGCGGCGGGAAGGTTGTCCTTATCTCGGATGCAGAAGGTATCGCCGAAGCGGGCGAGGGGTGCATGGCAACCATCGAAATGCCCAAGGTCCACCCGCTGATCGCGCCGCTTGTCTATGCGGTACCAGTACAACTGCTGTCCTATCACGTCGCATGCGTGAAGGGGACCGACGTGGATCAGCCACGCAATCTTGCGAAGTCGGTAACAGTGGAGTGAGCGACTAACGTTACAGGTTCAAGCGCGCGCGCATTTCCTTACCGGGCTTAAAGTGCGGCACCCGCTTGTTGTCGATTTCAACGGCCTCGCCGGTCCGCGGGTTGCGACCGGTGCGGGCCTCGCGATCACGGGTCGAAAAAGTGCCGAAACCGCGCAGTTCCACGCGACCGCCCAACGCAAGCTGGGCAACAACTTCTTCGAAAAAACAATCAACAATGGCTTCGATATCGCGCGCAGCGAGCCCTGGATTTTTGGCAACCAGCGTGTCGATCAATTCGGAACGAATCATGGTGCTCTCCGGCTAGTGCAGTCGGGGCGACCATCAGCCGCCCCGATGCTAACATTGGTGATACGCACACTCAACTCGCGTGTTCGTCTTCCAACACTTCGTTCAGAAGTCTTAGAAAAGTCTTACTTCTTTTCGTCGCGTGCCTTCAACGCTTCACCGAGAATGTCACCCAGCGATGCGCCCGAATCGGACGAACCATATTGCTGGACGGCCTGCTTCTCTTCGGCCATCTGCATAGCCTTGAC
>JANOZQ010000499.1:0-3938 GCA_031429555.1 Sphingomonas sp.
ATGGCTCCGCTTGGTTGAAACAGTCTCGAGCGTCACGCCGTGCGAAGCGTTTGCGCAGATCCGAACCAGCGGGGGAGTGCTGTCCCAAGTGCGACGCGCAAGGCTGCGAGTCCCGCAAACCAGAACAAATCATTTCGCGCGACTTCGGCGACGATTGCCGCAGTCGAGCTTTCAAAGCCGTTCATGGCATAGGCACCGACGAACATGATGGCTTGGTAGGCGACGATTGAGGCGACAAGCGCACCGACCGTCCGGAGCGAGATGAACCGCGTTTCACTGCCAAATGCAACCTTCGCCGTAAACAGCCCAGCGAAAGCAGCGACGCCAATAATGGCACCCCAAGCGACCGCCTGACCGTCATGCGGGTAGCTGAGCAATGTGAAGCCGATTACTTGGTTGACGAGCCACATCGCGCCCAAGAGCATGGCGGCTTGACGCGTCGGCAATGTCACTGCCGCCAGCGCCGCCAAAGCTGCGAACGGGAAGACACAAGCCAGACCATAGCTGCCCAAGGCTGCGGTGAGCCCGAGGACGGCGGACCATATCAGCGTGGTGTTGGCCGGTCCTGTTGTTGCATTGGTCATAATGTCTTCCCTTCACGTTTTCGGTTCGTAGCCGCGATTAGCGCGCGGCTCAACGGGTTAGAACTTTGCGCGCACACCGACATGCGCATTGCGGCCCAATGTGTTGAATCCCGTTGCGACTTGGTAGCGCTCGTCAAACAGGTTTTCCACGCGGCCATAAAGGGTCAGTCCATCGATAATACGCACCGATCCGCGTAACCCAGCGACAACAAAACTGTCGAGCCGCGTGGCATTGCTGGCATTGTCGAAACTGTCCCCGACAAGACTGACGGTTGCACCGAGTGCATAACGCCCCTCTGCCCAATCGAGTGAAGCGTTCGCCGTGTCTCGGGGGCGGCGCGGCAAATCCTTGTTGGCATTCGGCGCAGTCCGGTTGATCGAGCGCAAATGCGTGTAGTTTGCGCTGAACGTCAGCGCATCGACGGGTTTGGCAAGCAATTCGAACTCAACGCCATCCGCCGTTGCACGTGCGATGTTGAGATAATAGGCACCAAAGGCCCCGCGTCCCGTGCACAGCGGATTCGGATTGGTCGAGCAGCTGAAAAACACAATCTGGTCGCGCGTCTTGCGGTCGAAGGCTGTGACGCGGGCGATCAGGCGATCCCCGAGCAAACGCTGCTCGATCCCGACGTCCACACTGCGCGCGCGTTCGGGCGTTAGCGCGGTGTTGCCATAGCTGGCGAACAGCTGGTCGAGCGCGGGTGCCTTGAATCCTTCGGCATAGCTGGCGCGCAATGTCGTGCCGCCGACGCTATAGGCCGCGTTGCCGCCCAGCGTTGTTTCGCCGCCAAAGGTGCGGTGATCGTCATGACGAATGCCCCCCGCGAGGTTCAGCCCCGCAATCGGCTCGACGAGCAACTGGCCGTAGATGCTCGACAGACGTGTTCGCTGTGCTCCACCCGAGAAGGTGCTTTCCGCGCGCGACCATTCGCTTTCGGCGCCGAAAACAACGCGCAGCCATGACGAAAGGCGGGCATCGCCCTGCAATTCGGCGCGTTCGCTGCGACCTTCGAAGCGCGAGTCGCCAAAGGCACTGGTTGAATCGCGGCGAATGTCGCTGACCGAATAGGCACCTCGTAGGGTCAATGCCTGCTCGAACAGCTTGGCATATCCTCCCGCATAGCCATTGACCTGGCGCGTCGTCGATGTGGGGTTGAACCCGTCCAATTCAGCAAAGTTCTGTGCGTAGAATCCCCGGAAATCCAAGCCGAAACTGTCGCTCAAGGCCACTTCGACGCGGCCATTGGCTTGCTGGCGATCCGCGCCGTCGCGTTCGATATTGTTGGCTTGCGCCGAGATGCCCGAGGTCGAGAAATAGCCGCCGCCGAGCGATGCTTTCACGGGTCCGGCGCGGAAGGCGACGTTGCCCGACACGTTGCCGGTTTTATAGTCGCCATATTCGCCGCGCGCCTGAATTGTCAGCTTTTCCGACGTTGGCAACGTCACGATGTTGACGATGCCGCCCATCGCCTGACTGCCCCAGATCACCGAATTCGCACCGCGTAACACTTCAATCCGGTCGATATTGGTCGTCTGCAAATTGCCGAAATCATAAGCGCCGCTGGGTGAGGCGGGATCGTTGACGCGGACGCCGTCGATCAGAACCAAGGTTTGATCCGATGATGCGCCGCGGATAAAAACGCTCGAAACGCCGCCAAAGCCACCATTGCGGATCGCCGACACACCCGGCGTGGTTGCGAGCAGATCAGCAATCGCGACCGTCTGGCGCGTTTCGATCATCGCGCGGTCGATGACGGTGATGGCCTGACCGACAGTCTTGGCCTCCTGTTCCACGCGGTTGGCGGTCACGACAATCGTGCCATCATCGGCGAGCACAGGCGAAGGCAGCAGCGCAAACGCTGCGGCGGCAATTTTGAAACGGGTCACTTAAAATTCTCCTCAAACGTAACAACACACAGATGTCGTCACGCGAGGTTTCCCCCGATTCCCTGTGTCTTCCCGCACAGGCAAAGGACCGACCGCGACAGGCAGGTCTCCTGGCTCCCGGGTCAATGTTTGGCCCCACCTTCCCGGTTTCCCAGTGGTGTATCGGGGCTTCACTCGCCGGTCACAGTTGCGGGAACAGCGCCATATTCGCAATGGCTTCCCTTTTGATCCGCTTTCGCAGAACCTGTCGCAAGCGGTCCGTTAGGGCAGGATGTGGTGCGGCGCAATGGTGGGCCCGTCGGGATTCGAACCCGAGACCTACAGATTAAAAGTCCGTTGCTCTACCAACTGAGCTACGGGCCCCATTTCCGAGAGCGCGTCCCCTATGCGCGGGGGCGCTTGCGGTCAAGCCGTGCGAGCAAGTGCCGCGCGGTTAGATGCGTGATCGGGTCACGCCAGTGGGGTGCAATTTCGCACAAAGGCGCAAGCACGAAGCGCCGCGTGCGGAATTCGGCATGCGGGATGGTGAGGCCGGGGGATGCCCAGATGCCGCCGCTCCACGCGATAATGTCGAGATCGAGGGGCCGATCCCCCCAGCGGCGACCAGGTCGGCGGCCGTGCGCGCGTTCGAGGTGCTGCAGATGCCCCAGCAGTTCGGGCGGGGAGAGCGGGCTTTCTATGACAGCAACAGCATTGGCGTAGCTCCGCGTGCCGGGACCAATGGGGTCGCTGGTGATGATGCGCGAGAGCGCAAAAAATTTTCGTTCCTCCTTCGTGCCTTCGTGCCTTCGTGAGAATCTACAATCGCACGAAGGCACGAAGGCACGAAGGAGCAATGCCAGCGTTGCCTTCGGCGATCCCCGGCGCGTGCGCCGGTTGCTGCCGATGGCGATCAGATAAGTTGCCCTGCGCATGACCCCGCCCTAACGCGCCCCCATGTTTCCCGTAAGCCCTATTCCCGACAGCGAGCCGCCGCGCGATTGCCCGCTCTGTCCGCGCTTGGTCGCGTTTCGTGAACATTGCCGCGCTGAGTTTCCGCCTTGGCATAACGCGCCCGTACCCGCGTTTGGCGATCCCGAGGCGTGGCTTGCGATCATCGGCCTTGCGCCCGGCAAGCATGGCGCGAACCGGACGGGGCGGCCATTTACCGGCGATGCGGCGGGGCCATTGCTTTATGAAACGCTCAGCAAATTCGGCCTGAGCGAAGGCGTTTACGGCGCGAAAGTCGATGACGGACTGCGGCTGAAAGGCGCGATCATCATCAACGCGGTCAAATGCCTGCCGCCCGAAAATAAGCCGACGCCCGAGGAAATCCGCACCTGCCGCCCGTTTCTGGAGCGCGCGGTCGAGGCTTTGCCCAACGCCCGCGTGTTCATCGCGCTCGGCCAGATCGCGCACCAGTCTGCCGTCAAAGTGCTCGGCGGACGGCTCCCCAAGGCCAAGTTCGCGCACTTGGCCGAACACCGG
>JANOZQ010000500.1:0-4886 GCA_031429555.1 Sphingomonas sp.
CTGGCGACGCAGGGCCGGCCGCCGACAGTGGCAGAGGTGCGGCTGACGAGGTGGATGTCACCGGCAAAGTCGAACGACGCGAGGTTGCGGAAAGACCGCCCGCCCATCGACCCGGGATCGTCGCTGACCCCGACGATCGCGATGGATTTGGGGCGCAGCAGGCGGCCCACGGCTTCAAAGGAGACATTTGCCTCAGGCATCGCGGCGATAGCTCTGCAGACCGGGGCGGATCGACTTTTCGTCGAGGAATTGTGCCATGCCTTTGTTGCGGCCTTTTTCAGGATCCTGCGCGGCAGTCTGTTCCGCCTTGGCGCTCAGGAAATCTTCAGCCAGATCCCAGTCCATCGTGCCGATGCGCTTGAACGTGTTCTTGGCCTGCCGCAGCACCGTCGGGTTCTTGCCGAGCAGCACTTTGGCCAGCTCGCGGGCTCGCGCGCGCAGTTCCGCCAGCGGCACGGACTCATTGACGAGGCCGGTCTGCACGGCGATCTTCCCACCGAACGGCTCGCCGGTCATGATGTAATAGAGCGCTGCCTTGTGGTGCATTACTTCGGCCAGCGCGCGGGTGACATTGCCCGCCGGAATGATGCCCCAGTTGATTTCACTCAACCCGAATGTTGCCTCGTCTGCCGCAATGGCGAGGTCGCAGGCGATCAACGGGGTGAACGCGCCGCCGAAACACCAGCCGTTAACCATCGCGATGGTCGGCTTTGGATAGTGCCGCAGCTTGCGCCACTGCCACTCGCCTGCCGCGCGGCGGATACGCATTTTGGCAACGGCGGACTGGTTGTCGGTTTCGCGGAAATACTCTTTCAGGTCCATGCCCGCCGTGAACGAATCGCCCGCACCGGTCAGCACGACCACACCCACACTGTCGTCGAGTTCGAGTTCCTCGAGCACCTCAAGCATCTCTCGGTTCAGCGTCGGCGACATCGCGTTGCGCTTTTCGGGACGGTTCATCGTCACCCACGCAATCCCTTCGTCGCGTTCGATTAAAACAGTCTCGTAGATCGGCACTGGCGGGGCGTGATTGGCGGCGCTAAGGCTATGTTCCATGTGTTTCTCTCCCATATTCAAAGCCATTGTGTATAAGTTAGCCGTATATAAGGTTACCGTATATGGCAACTGAAACGAAGGCCCGACCACCCCGGACTGTCTATCTTTTGAAGCGCGCCGAAACCGTGGTCCGCAATGGGCTGGAGGCGTGCCTTCAGAGTCTTGCCGTAACCCCGCGCCAATACATCACACTTTCATTGCTCCGCGACGAGCGGGATCAGTCATCCGCCGATCTCGCGCGAAAGGCGGGCATCACGCCACAGTCTATGTCGGAAACCATCGCCACGCTTATTCGCAAGGGGTGGATCGAGCGGGTCGAAAACCCTGAGCACCGCCGTATCCTGATGACGCGGTTGACCGAAAGCGGCGAGGCGTTGCTGGCCGAATGCGAAGCCGCCGTCGATGCGATGGAAGAAAGTTTGCTGTCCGGCCATTCGCGTAGCGACCTCGATAACCTGCGAAAATCCTTGCGTGCCATCGTGAAAGCGGGCTGATTTACGGCTTCGTTTGGTCACACACTCTCTTTACGCCGACCACACTTCACTTTGGCCTCTGCGCGGATCGGCGCGCGGGTTTCCTCATTGAACACATCGACAAAGCGTTCGAGCAAAGCCAGAAACTTCGCGGCGTCCTTCGTCGAAAAAGGGTCAAGGGCGCGCTTGCGGGCGCGTTGTGCAGGTTCTGCGACTTGGTCCAGCATCGCATGCCCCGCCGTCGAGAGCGTAATAATTTTGCGCCGCTTGTCGATGTCATCGTCGCGCCGTTCGATCAGGCCCGCTTCCTCCAGCTTGCTGACGACAAGTGCGGTTGTCGAACGATCAATGCCGACCAGCGTTGCGATTCCGACCTGGTCAAGGCTCCCGCGCGCGCGCAACACAACCATGGTGCCATATTGCGTGGTCGTGACTCCAAGCCCTGCTGCTTCTTCGAGAAACAGGGCGACACTGATCTGATGGGCGCGGCGCAACAGAAATCCTGGACGCCGGTAAAGATCATCCAGCGACCTTTCGACCGATCCCTTATTATCCGTCACTTACGCCCTCTCAAACGCCTCACCCAGGATGTGGTTAGACGATTTCAAAAGCTGTGAAAGCCAAAATTACGCGTCACGCGCGCGAAGTTTGCTGCATGCTGAAACCGGCGACGCGCTTATATTGGTCCGACAGTCCGCGCAGCTCGGCCTGTGATACATAGTCATCAAGATTGTCGAAGGGGCGGTCGCCAACCAGCTCCTCGACCTTCAGGTTGATAATGTCTGGCGGGCTCACACGATTGGTGCGGACAATCGCAGATGTCGCTGGGCGACGTTCGGCTTCGTAAATGGCAAATGCTGCACGCGGATCATCATGGGACGCCAGCAAATCAGCGAGCGTCCGGACGTCGATCAGCGCTTGCGCCGATCCGTTCGACCCGCGCGGATACATCGGGTGGGCGGCATCGCCGACAAATGTCACGCGTCCGAACGTCCACTGATCGACGGGATCCTTGTCGACCATCGGATATTCGAGGACGTTCTCGGCGTCGCGGATCAACTGTCCCACGTCGAGCCAGTCGAATTTGAAGCTTTCGTAAATCGGCAGGAAGTCCGCTGTATCGCCCTTTTGATTCCAGTCATTGCGGTTGTTACGGTCGGTCTCGATCTCGGCAATCCAGTTGATCAGCTGGTCACCAGAACCATCAATGTCGTCGATGATGGGATAAACGACAATCTTTCCGGTCTTGATCGATCCGATCCGCATATAAGTACGACCGTCGAGGATCGGTTTGCGCCGCGTGACACCGCGCCATGTATTGATCCCCGTGAATGCCACGGTTTCCTGAGGATAAAAGATGCGGCGCACCGCTGAATTGACGCCATCGCAAGCGATAACAACGTCCGCCGTAACGGGGGCACGCGCCGACCCGTCCGACGTCGCCTTGAAATGAAGCGTCACGTCTGACTCGGACTGGTCGAGACCCAAAAATTGGTGATCACAAGCAACTGCATCGAACCCGAGCCGCTCGCGCACTGTCGCCAAAAGAATACCGTGAAGGCGTCCGCGATGAATACCGACTTCGGGCTGGGCATAGCCGGCCAGTTTGCCGCGCGCTTCGCCGAACAGCTTTTGACCGAACCGGTTGAAAAAGGCACTTTCGCGGTTCTCGATGCCTGCCGCCAGCATCTTGTCCGCCAAACCAAGCAACGCGATTTCCTGCATGCCATGCGGCAGCAATGTAATGCCGACACCGATCTCGGTAATTTCGGGCGCAGCTTCGTAAACCTGCGCTGAAATTCCATGCCGGTGAAGCCCCAAAGCAAGCGCCAGACCCGCAATGCCGCCCCCGACAATCGCGATCCTCGGCGCACTGTTTTGCGGTGTTCCCATTGTCATTATGCCCTAGACCGGTTGCGCGTTGGAATGCTCCATACTATCAGACGTCTGACGATGTCGAGTCAGGATTGATTCGATTGCAATTGCAGGAGTTGCCGGATGATTATTGATTGCCACGGCCATGTCAGCGCGCCGCCAGAACTGTGGGCGTACAAGTCGGCGATCCTGTCGCATCGGGGCAGTCATGGTCGTGGCGGGGTGCGCGTCAGCGACGACCAAATCCGGGCGGCTGCCAACAAAAAGGAAATGGCTCCCTGCGGCCATCTCGACATGCTGGACCGGCACAAGACCGACATGCAGCTGATCTCGCCGCGCCCGTTCCAGATGATGTCGAGCTTCGAACCCGCGCGCGCGGTCCATTGGTTTGCCGAGGAGTGCAACAAGATCATTCACCGGAACGTCGAGTTGTTTCCGGACAAGTTTATCGGCATTTGTGGTCTGCCGCAGGTTGCGGGTGAGCCGATCGAGAACACCTTTGCGGAATTCGACCGCTGCGTCTCGCTTGGCTTCAAGGGATGTCTGCTCAATCCCGATCCTTATGAAAATAACGGCACGCACCCGCCCGGGTTGGGTGAGCGTTACTGGTATCCGCTCTACGAAAAGCTGTGCGAGCTCGACTTGCCTGCCCACATTCACGCGACCGGATCACGGCAGGACCGCGAGCCTTATTCGCTCCATTTTATCAACGAGGAAACGACGGCAGTCTACAATCTCGTCAATTCGGACGTGTTCCAGGATTTCCCCGACCTGAAGATTGTTGTCAGCCACGGCGGTGGCGCGATCCCCTATCAGATCGGCCGGTTCATCGCGGGCAACATCTACGCCGGGCGCGACTTCCGCGAGAATTTCTCGAAACTCTATTTCGACACGGTTCTCTACACCGAGGGCGCGTTGAGGCTGCTGATCGAAACAGTCGGTGCCGAACATTGTCTGTTCGGATCGGAATGCCCCGGCGTCGGGTCACAATATGATCCGCTGGGTTCGCAGACGAGCACGATGGATGACATCGCACCGGTCATCGCCAGTTTCGACTGGTTGTCGGATGCTGAAAAGAAGATGATCTTTGAAGATAACGCGCGCCGCGTGTTCAAACTCGACGTCTGATACAGGAAGGATTGCCATGGCAGAAATCGTTCTGGGGATGTGGACAACGCACGGTCCCACGCTGTCGACGACGCCCGAGGAGTGGCTGCTGCGGCTTCCCGCCGATCACGCCAACAAACAGCACTGGTATCGCACCGGGCGCTATGATTTCGACACGCTGGTGGCGATGCGCAGCGATGAAGGGCTGGACCAGAAAAGCTCGCTTGAGGAACGCACGAACCGCAACGCTGCATGCCGTGCTGCCATCGACCGGATGGGTGACGTCTTTGCCGAGGTGAAACCCGATGTCGCCGTCATATTCGGCAATGACCAGCAGGAGTTGTTCAACGAAGCGCTGATGCCCGCGTTCACATT
>JANOZQ010000501.1:0-2468 GCA_031429555.1 Sphingomonas sp.
CCACAGCGTAGGCCCGGACCATCGCCACATACGTCTCCTGATCACACACATGAAAGCCAAGGCTCAGCCCGAAGCGATCTGCCAGCGCCAGCCGGTCATCGACGACATCTCGCACGTTGATCGCCGATTCCTGTTCGGCCATTTCGCGCGGCACGATGTGGCGCCGGTTCGATGTGACATACAGCCGGACATGCGCAGGCCGCGCGCTGCTGCCACCATCGAGCACCGACCGCAGCGCCCGCGCCGACGCGATACCGTCATCAAAGCCGAGGTCGTCGATGAACACCACGGTTGGCCGTGACCAGCTCGCGACCACGTCGAAGAGCGCGGGCAACCCCGAAACATCCATCGCGGCCAATTCGACCAGCGCCAGCGCACCGCCAACCGCGCCGACACACGCCTTGACCAGCGCCGACTTGCCCATCCCGCGCGATCCCCAAAGCAGCGCATCATGCGCCGCATGCCCACCCGCCAGCCGCCGCGTATTGTCGAGCAACCGCGCTTTCTGGTCGTCAATGCCCGACAGCAGATCAATGGACAGCGGCGCGAAATGGGCCGCCACCAGCGCACTGCCATACCATATATAAGCCGGTGCATCAGTTGATGGCGGCGCAACGACGGGTGGACTCATCCGCTCAAGGGCATCGGCAATCCGGCGGAGAGTTTCGTCCATCCCCACGTTCTAAAGCGCTTTACGCGCCGCCGCCAATTCTTCGGCAAAGCGCGCGAAACCCGGCTCCATCGCAACCGCTTTTTCAAGCAGCGGCACGGCTTCGGCTGCTTTCCCGGCGCGCGCCAGGAACGACCCGTAACTTGCCGTCGCCAGGGGGCTCATCGGCGCAATCGCATAGGCGCGCTTGCCAAACGCCACCGCAGCGTCGGGCTGTTTGCGACCGATTTCGGCCCAACCCGCATTGACCAGCCGCAGCGGATCGCGATTGCCCAGCCGACTGGCCAGCGACTTATAAATCGTTGCTGCCGCTTCAAATTCACCGCGCGACAACGCGCGGTCCCCTGCTGCTTTCTGTGCGGCCACATTGCCCGAATTGGTCGTCAGAAATTTGTCGAGCTCCGCCATCGTCGCGTCATCGAGCTGCCCCGGCCCTGCCCGCGCTGCGCGGTCGAGCATCGCGGCGGCATTCACGCGATCGCCCAGTGCTTCATACGCCCGACCGTTCAACGCCAGCGCATAACCATCGCCGCTCTCCTCTAGTGGCCTCAGCACATCGACGGCTTCGGCATAGCTCGCAGCCCGCACCAGCCCCAGCCCGAGCAAGCGCCGCGCTTTGATGTTCCCCGGCTGATTGGTCAGTAGCGGACGAAGCTGTGCAATCGCCCCGTCATTCGACCCTGCCTGCAAAAGCTGCATCGCACGCAGCAGCGACGTTCCCGCAATCCCGTCAAGCCGGTCATCCGCGCGATAAAAGATCGTCCGCGACAAATCCCAATTCCCCGCCCGCGCTGCCATGACCGACTGGAGATAAAGCGCCTGCGCATTAAATTTCGATAGGCCGAGCAAATGACGCGACACCGCTAGCATTTCTGACGAACGCCCCGCATCGCCCAGCGTCGCCGCCTTTTCGAATATCGCATCGCGGTGATCGGGCTGGATCGCCAGCAGCCGGTCATACCACGGCAGCGCCGCGAGCAAGCCATAGCGGTCACGCACAAGGTTGCCGCTGTAAAGCAGTGCGTCGGTGTTCTTGGGATCTAGCGTAAGCGCGCGTTCGAGTGCCGCAATCGCGCCATCCACATCCCCCTTGGCCAGCACGGTCCGGGCTTCAGCGACATACATGTCGGCGCGCGCCGGAGCGCTGATCGGCACCGCTTTCGCAACACCCGCCGCCAGTATCGCCAAACCGGCAACCCGGACAAAGTTACGCCGAAATGTCATAGCTTTTCAGCAGATCATAAAGCGTCGGGCGGCTGATCCCGAGCAGCTTTGCGGTGTTCGAAATATTGCCATCTGCCCGCGACAAGGCTCGGTGGATCGCGCGGCGGTCAGCACTTTCGCGCACCGCTTTCAGGTTGATGACATCGCTGTCGGCATCGCCCGCTTCGAGATCGAGGTCGGCAGCGGTCACCAGCTTGCCATCGGCCATGATCACCGCGCGCTTCATCCGGTTTTCCAGTTCGCGGACATTGCCCGGCCATCGCCACGCATCGATCGCCGCCAGGGCATCGGGTGCCAACCCTGTCACCGCTTTGTTCATGCTGGCATAACGCCCCAAGAAATGCCGCGCGAGCAGGCCCGCATCGCCGGGCCGCTCGGCCAGCGTCGGAATTTTGATCACGATTTCAGCGAGGCGGTAATAAAGATCCTCGCGGAAGGCCTGTGCGGCAATCATCGCGTCCAAGTCCTGATGCGTCGCGCAAACGATCCGCGTATCAACCGGAATTGCCTTGCGCCCGCCGATCCGCTCGATCACGCGCTCCTGTAAAAACCGCAGCAGCTTGACCTGCAATGG
>JANOZQ010000502.1:0-1711 GCA_031429555.1 Sphingomonas sp.
GTGAGTCCGACGAGGTCGCTAGACATAAGACAGCACCAGCCCGTGCGTGAGTTTTACCCAGCCATCGACAAGGACGAACAGCAATATCTTGAACGGCAGCGAAATCGTGACTGGCGAAAGCATCATCATGCCCATCGCGAGGAGGATGTTGGAAATCACCATGTCAATGACGAGGAACGGCAAGAAGATCAGGAAGCCGATCTGGAACGCGAGTTTCAATTCCTTCACAACGAAGGACGGGATGACGATGACGAAATCGCTCTCCTTGAGTGTCTGGACGGTCGCGGCATCGCCGATGCGCTGTTGGGTGCGCAGGAAAAAGGCGCGCTCGCGCGGGTCGCTATGCTTCATCAGGAACGCGCGCAGCGGCTCCTTAGCGCGGTCTGCGGTCGCAAAAATGTCGCCGGTGCTCGACAGCGGATTTTCACCTGCCGTCGCGTCGCCGGGCATCGTCGCGGACGACGCACTCTCGATAGCGGCGGCGGCCTGCATCTTTTCAATTGTCGGGTACATGACAAAGACCGAAAGGATCAGCGCAAGGCCGTTCAGCACGATGTTCGGCGGCACTTGCTGAAGGCCGAGCGCATTGCGGACAAGGCTGAGCACGACCGCGATTTTGGTGAAGCTGGTGACCATAACGGCAAAAAACGGCGCAAGCGCTAGCAGAACGACGGTAATCAGTGCCGAGCCGGGGGTAAATTGCGCGAGGTCCATTATTCGGTGTCTTTGCTGACAGGATCGGCGATGTCTTCACGAGATTCGACCAGGACGGCAAACCGGTCGCCAAGCTGGACCAGCTCACCGCGCGCGAGGAGGCGGTCGGCAACGCGGAGTTCGACCGGCATGCCTTCGGTCAGCGGCCCGAGCGGCAATGTCGTTCCTGGGACCAACGACGACAGGCTGGCCGCGCTCGTCATCCGGGCAGGCAAGCGGATGGTGAGCGGCACCATGAAATCCGGGGCAGGGACATTGTCGGGCATGGAAGCTCCATTTTGGCCGGCACTGAAGATACCGGTGGTCAAGTCGATCATTCCCGGAACTGGCGCAATATGTGCGGCGGATAGGGTGGCGGGCGTTTTGTTCGGGACGAGCAAGAGATCACCGTCTGCCAGATCGCTGGCCTCGGCAACATGCAAGCGCGGACCGACCGCTTCGATCTGAACAATACACGGCATCTGCGCGTTATTGAGGGGCGAGAACGCTGCTCGATGCAGCCAGTCGTCCCGTCGGGAGTGATCGCGGGGAATGGCGAGATGAATTTCGTCGGCACCACAAGTCAGTGCAATGAAGATCGCATTGTCGGGTGCATCCGCAGTCAATGCATCTGCATCCATCGGAATGCCCAGCGCTTGCTCGATGGCAACCAGCATCGGGTCCGCGTGATCGAGCGCCGAAACAGCATCCGAAATACGCTCGGGCGACAATGGCACAGCGTGGTCGTCGATGCGGGCGATATGGAACTTTGCACCGTCGCCCGTCGCAAACCAGGCGGCACCTGTTACCTGCCGGGCAATCCTGACCTGCACATCGTCCTTCCCCAGCAAAGCACAAAGCGCACTGCCCAGCGCTGCGTCGTCGGGATCAATCCGCCTGAGGCTCGTCAGGCCGTCAAAGGCAACATGCGCGTTCAAGACGGTGCACCGGGACGTGGTGGAAACGACGGCAGCTTTTCATCGGGCCAGCGTGCGAGCAGCGTGATCGACCCGCCTGT
>JANOZQ010000503.1:0-1549 GCA_031429555.1 Sphingomonas sp.
GCGCTTGTCCGACGGGCAGCCTGCACTGGCGACAGGACGCGGCGACGGCGGGCTGGATATTCGCGCGCTGCAAGCGGGGAGCAATCCGTTCAAGGCCGGTGATATCTTCGTCACGTCGGGCGCAGGCGGCATTTATCCACCCGATATTCCGGTTGCACTGGCAAAGATCGAACGGCGCGATGTGACGATTGCGCGACCGTTGGCCGATCCGGCGCGACTTGATTTCGCCATTGTCCTGCCCCCCTATATCGTGCCCGATCCAGTGTTGCCCCCGGCGCCGTCGGCTCCCTGATATGGCGCTCCTCCCCCGCCGCGACCGATTTGCACCGCCACCGACGGCGTTCGAACAGCAATTGATCCCTGTCGTATCCGTGTTGCTGGCGTCGCTCGCGCCATTACTGCCGATGATTGCTTCGACGCCTGTTGTTCCGCCGTTCGGTTATATGATGTTGCTCGGCTGGCGGTTGATGCGCAATGATTTGTGGCCCGTCTGGGCGGCACTACCCCTCGGACTGTTCGACGATCTCTTTAGCGGGGCACCGATCGGGACAGCAGCGGCACTGTGGACGATGAGTTTTATTGCGATTGATGCCATCGACCGGCGTTGGGTCTGGCGCGACCATCTTCAGGATTGGGGAATCGCGGTCGCTTTTGTTTCGGCATATCTTGTGCTCGCGCTCTGGCTTAGCGGTGGCGGTTTGCCGCTGGTGATGCTCCTGCCGCAAATTGCCTTTGCGACGCTGCTTTATCCGGTTGTTGGACGGGTGACAGCGATGCTTGACCGGTGGCGGCTCGGGCGATGAAGTGGCCACGGCTGATTTTTGACAAAAAAAGCATCAGCGAGGCGCAGGCGCAATTTGCGTTCAGTCGGCGCAGCTTCGTGCTGGGTGGCGCACAGCTTTCGATTGGAGCCCTCCTTGCCACGCGCATGGCCTATATCTCGATATTCGAGAACGAACGCTACACGCTTCAGGCCGAGAGCAACCGTGTCAACCTGTCGCTCATCCCGCCCCGCCGCGGCTGGATCATCGATCACAAAGGACAACCGCTCGCGCTGAACCGAACGGTATTTCGTGTCGATATCATTCCGGACCGGGTGAAGGATGTGCCAGCGACGCTCGATACGCTGACACAAATTCTTAAATTGACCCCTGATGAACGCGACCGGATTGCGCGTGAGGTCGACAAGGGGGCCGGGTTCCAGCCGGTGCAGGTCGCCGAAAACCTCGACTGGGAACGTTATGCCGCGATCAGCATCCGTGCACCCGACCTGCCCGGTGTCCAGCCCGCACAGGGCTTTGCGCGTTATTATCCCGAAGGGGCAGCGGTCGGTCATCTGCTCGGTTATGTCGGCGCGGCGTCGGCCAAGGATTACGAGAAAACCAAAGACCCGCTTTACGTTACCCCTGGCTTCAAGATCGGCAAGGAAGCCATCGAACGCGTGATGGAGCCCAATCTGCGCGGCGAACCCGGTGCCCGGCGCAGCGAAGTGACGGCGCGCGGCAAGCTGGTCCGTGAACTCGCCACGCGGCCCGACGTGACCGGCGAT
>JANOZQ010000504.1:0-1567 GCA_031429555.1 Sphingomonas sp.
CCGTCGACAGCACGCGTCGCGCTGCCGTTCTGTAAAGCCCGACGCGGCCAATGAAATCATAACGCCCCTCGGCCCCGACCAGCAATTCAACCGGAACGCCTGCATCAAAGGCAAAACGCTTGTCGATCCGCCCGCCGACGACGGTGCGGCGGTCGCGCTGTTCGAATTCGTCGCCATCGACCGGATTGTCGAGGAAATAGGTAAAGTTCGACGTCAACCGAAAGTCGTAATGATGCGCATAGCCCAGCACGTTAAGTGGCATCGGCGCGTCGTCGGTCCAGTTCAAAACGCCGCCGATGCGCGTCGTTTCGCCGCCAAGGTTGGTATCGAGAAAACCCAGCCGATCGATCAAGCCGCTTTTGATCGCCCGCAAAGGCACTTGTTCGGGCGATCGGAACGTCACACGATAGCCGGTGGCACTGGCCCGCAACGTGCCGCCGCCGAGCGGTCCGGTCCATTTGGCAAATCCGCTGAACAGCCGCAGATCTTGCGGCAGATCAAATGGTCCCTCGTCGTAGCGCGTTTCCACGCCAATCAGCAGATCGCCCGCACCCAACTTTGTCGATCCAGCCGCGACGACCCGATAGAACCTACTTGTCCCGACTTCTGCTTTGACGAATGGCGCATCCACCTTGTCAACGGTCCGCAGCCGCGCCGATCCTGCGGTGGCGAAATCGCCGTTTTCGGCTCGGTAAGGGCCCTTTGCGAACGTCAGCGAATCCACGAGCTCGGGGATCACGAAACCCAGATCGAGATACCCCTGACCATGACCGTGCGTGCGCATGTTGACCGGCACGCCATCATGAAAGGCCGCAAAATCGGTGCCATGGTCGAGGTTGAAACCCCGCAGGAAGTATTGGTTGGCCTTGCCCCCGCCCGAATGCTGGGTGGCGATGAAGCCGGGAATTGTCTCCAGCAGTTCGGCAACGCGCTGGATCGGACGGTCTTTCAGATCGACGTTTCCGGTAACGCCTTCGGACGCCGCCGTTGCAACACCGATAAGATCGGCCGCGCGACCGGTCACAATGATTTCCGCTGCCTCGGGCGACGCTGCCGTCGCGACGTGCGGAAGCACGGAAACGCCCAGCACAAGAATTCCAAAGCGCATTGTTTCCGTCCCTGTGCAACCCGAATGACCGAGCTACGAACGAGTTCATACTGTGGATGCAGCTATCGAAACATGATCGACGATCCGTTCAATGCCCCGCGCCCCGCCCTTTCACCAAACCCAAAACCCCCACAACCACCGCCCCGACAACCAGCCCGAACACCCCCGACGCTGCCGCATTGACGATCCATTCGACCAGCCCGCCGATCCCCGGCACACCACGCCCCACCGCAACGGCAGCATCGTGGATGATATGTTCGAGCGCGCCCCAGCCGAGCACTTTCAGCCCGTGGATAATGATCTGCCCCCCGACCCACAGCATGGCCGCCGTCCCGATCACGCCCAGCGCTTTGAGCAGCCCCGGCATCCCGCTGACCAGCCCGCGCCCCACCGCGCGCGTCACGCCCAGCCGCGCTTCCTTCACCAGATGAAGCCCAACGTCGTCCATCTTCACAATGG
>JANOZQ010000505.1:0-1659 GCA_031429555.1 Sphingomonas sp.
TGTTTAAGCCATTCTTCACCCATGATTGCTAGTCGTCGAATGATCGCGAATTAGTGGGGCTGCGTCAGAGTGAAAAGCGAAGTCGAAATGTCGAGACGCCACTCGCGTGTGACCAATGCGCGCAACGATGTGATGACGGGCGGCATCATTGTTGCCTCAATCATCATGTTTGTCGGTACCGGCAGTGAAGTCATGTCGGGTGTCATCGCGACGCTGCTGGGCGTCGGCGGAGGCGTTGACAAAACACTTTCGGTTGCGCTCCTCTTGAACATCGCACTGATCATGTTCGGGTGGCGTCGCTACAAAGACCTCTCGAACGAAATCGTCGAACGCACCGAAGCCGAACAACGCGCCCAAGTGCTGGCCTCGCGCGATCCGCTGACCGGTTTCCTTAATCGCCGCGCGCTGTCCGAAGACGGTGCGGCGCTGCTGGCTCGGACGATCAAGCGCCAGAAAACGCTCGCCGTGCTGATGCTCGATCTCGATCATTTCAAGAACGTCAACGACGTCCACGGCCATGCCATCGGCGATGCGTTGCTCAAAAGTGTCGCGTCGGAAGTCATGGCCTTGGTGCCTCCGTCGTCCATTTCGGCACGGCTGGGCGGCGATGAATTTGCGTGCGCGTTCGCATACGACGCTGGCAATCCCGAGATTGTCGAGCGCATTGCGCAGGGCATCGTCGGACGCCTCGGACAACCTTTCGATGCAGCGGGCACTTTTGTGCACATTTCCGCATCGGTCGGCATCGCCCATTCTGCTGCCGATTGCGAGACGATGGACGCCCTTATGCGCCGCGCCGACATTGCCATGTACGCCGCCAAGCATCAGGGACGGAACCGCTACGCGTGGTTCGACGTGTCGATGGAGCGCGAGTTGCAAGCCCGCAACGACACCGAACAGGGTCTGCGCATTGGCATTCCAAAAGGCGAATTCGTTCCCTATTTTGAACAGCAGATCGACCTGACCACCAACCGCCTGCACGGATTTGAGATGCTGGCGCGCTGGGACCACCCGACGCGCGGCCTTGTCATGCCCGACAGTTTCATTGGCATTGCCGAGGAAACCGGCGCGATCTCCGACTTGTCCTTCTCGGTTATGCGTCAGGCATTTGTCGAAGCACGCAACTGGGACCCCTCGGTTAGCCTGTCGGTCAACATTTCGCCGACGCAGTTGAAAGATCCGTGGCTCGCGCAAAAACTCGTCAAACTGCTGACCGAAACCGGCTTTCCGCCGACGCGGCTCGAAGTCGAAATCACCGAAACCTCGCTGTTCGATAATCTCGCACTCGCCCAGTCGATTGTCGGCAGTCTCAAAAATCAGGGCATCCGTATTGCGCTCGACGATTTCGGCACCGGCTATTCGTCGCTCGCGCACCTTCGCGCGCTGCCGTTTGACCGCATCAAGATCGACAAGAGCTTCGTGACAACGATCTGCGAAAATGCCGAAAGCGCGGCAATTGTCGCAGCGATCACACGCCTTGGCGAAAGTCTCGGCCTGCCGGTTACGGCAGAAGGCATCGAAACGACCGAGATCGAAGAGCGCTTGCGCCAACTCGGCTGCCACAAGGGTCAGGGCTGGCTGTACGGACGCCCGCTGCCGATGCCCGCCGCAAGGACGCTGCTCGCCGAACGCAATCTACTCGCCTATGCCCGCATGCCC
>JANOZQ010000506.1:0-2661 GCA_031429555.1 Sphingomonas sp.
TGAACGGTGGGTGTTAATTAATGCCGGCCTTAACAACCGCGGTCGGGCCATTGACGCCCCCGCCGCGCGGATCGGTAATACCGAACCGGGCGTTCGTGGCGGGGTTCGCGCCGATTGTCGTGTTCGTATAGTCAAGTGTCGGCACGATGCGGAATGTGCCATTCGCATTCTGTGTGATGCGCAACGTGTCCGCGGCACCCGCCGTATTATAGCCCGTACCGGTGTATGTTTCGAGCAGGAAGTCGGTGCGGTCCGACTTCGACCAACTGGCATCGACCGTCAGATGTGCACTGTCGCTAATCTTGAAACGGTTGTTCCAGCCAACTGAAAAGTTTTCGGCCGTGCGCTTGTTGACGTCGTTGCGCTGCACAGCGTGGACGCCGTTGATCGTCGCAGCGGTAACAAACCCGTTGCTGATCGTCGGATTGGCGATCGTCGTTCCCGCTCCCCAACCCGGGTTGATCGGAAATTCAATCCCACGCAGCTTCTGCGTTTCCTTGAAATTCGAATAAAGCACGTCAAGCGTCGAATGCCACGCATCGCTGGGCTCATACTCAATCGTCCCGACAACCCCGTAGCGCGTTAGCAAGTTCGACTGAACGTAGGGCTTTGCACCGCCAAGACGCAGCGCACTACCAACGGCAGGCCCGGCATTGGTGTCGTCAGGATAACCCCAAGCTGCATAACGTTCGTTCTGTGACGGCGTCGATGCCGCCGACAGGCCAATGGCAATGCCGAGCGTGTCATCGGCGAACTTATCGATGTAAGTCGCCGACCCGCGATAGCCATAACGCGGTGAGTCCGGATTCAAATTCTTGAGCCCGTTCATTTGGCCCCGCGCACGCAACGAGAGAGTGCGCTTCTGGTCGAGAGGACGCAGCATCCGCAGATCAACCGTACCCGCAATGCCCGCCGCAATCAGTGCCGCATCGGCTGATTTGTGGACAACAACATTCTGGAAGAATTCCGAAGGATACTGGTCATATTCCACACCACGATTGTCGCCGACCGTCACCTGCTCGCGACCGTTCAACAACGTCGTCGAGAAGTCGGGGCCAAGGCCACGGATCGAAAGCCGCTGGTCGCGACCTTCGAGACGCTGCGCCGTTACGCCGGGAAGCCGTGCGAGCGAGTCCGCAATCGAAACGTCGGGCAGCTTGCCGATGTCTTCCGCCGAAATCGATTCAACGATTGTGGGCGTGCCACGCTTCAGACGTGCCGCAGACTCAAGCGATCCGCGAATTCCGGTAACGACGATTTCACCCGCATCGTCCGCCGCAGCCGGCGTTTGGGCCAATGCAGGCGCACTGACGATCAAAGCGATAACGGCAACGCCTGTCGAAAGCGAACGGCGGTTACGGATCAGGGTCGTGGAAGCTGTCATCATAATCCCCTCTGTGGCGTGCAAATACGCACGTCCTAACAAACGGCCCCCGTTGTCGGAGCCTTGCGACTGTCACTAAACCGACGCGCAGAATTCAGAAGGCTTCCACATACGTATTCATTTTATGCATGACCCATCAGAAACGTGTTGACGGTCAGCCGTCCGGTCGCGGGATCGGGTGAAAGGGACTGGCCAACGGGGATGCGGGCGCAATGCAGGGCGTTGCTTGGGTAAAGCAGCGCGCGGTTAAAACACCCTTCGAAGAACGCGATTTCCTCGAAAACTACAGTGTCTCCATCGATATACCCTGCATCCGGTGTGCCATGTGCGCGCATTTCACTTTCCAGCGTTCGCTCGTAATCCGGCAACCGCGCCGCCGTTACTGTCTCGAACCCGGTTCCACGATGCCGGTAGAACGCCGTTCCGCTCCCCGCCGAACCGCCCAGAAAGTGCAACAACGCCAGCCGCTCGGGCTCGACCCCGTCAAAATGCGGCAGCCGCTGGATCAACGTCAGCGCTTCGGGTGGCGTCGTCACCAAAGAATAAAGCGCATCAATAACGGTGCAGCCCTGAACTCCGAAAACCTCGAGGATCAACGGCGCCAGCGGCTCAACAAAGCGCCGGACCAGCGCTGGCGGCACAACCGCGCGAATACCCGGATAATGCACCCCCATCGGCGCAAAGCCCAGCATCGATGCATCATCGGCCAGCATTTCGGGGCGCGTTACAAACGCGTCGATGACAACCACCGGCACGCCCTCGTGCCCGATCCGTTCGACTGAAATCTGTTGTGCCATCGCGCCTATCTGGCGGCAGCTATCCGGATTGCAAAGCCCCCGCCCGAACCCATCGGCACGGATAAACTGTCGCCCTTTTTCACCACCTTCGTTTCGATCAGGATTTGGCCGCGCGTTTCCTTACGGTAATCGGCATTCGGTCCATCGCGATAGAGCGTCGCGGTGTAGCGCTTGCCCACATCGAGAAAATCAAGCGCGACTTCCGCCGTCCGTCCCTTGCCATTGGTCACGCCACCGACATACCAGTCCTGCGCCGCTTTCGCCTTGCGCGCGATCACGGCAAAGGCACCAACCTCGCCCGACAGCATCTTTGTTTCCGACCAATCAACCGGCACGCTGCCGATAAACGCCAGTTCCTTTGGATGTTTGATCAAATTCTCGGGCAAATCCGCCGCCATCTGGATCGGGCTGTACAGAACGATATACAGCGCCAGCTGCTTCGCCATTGTCGATGCCATGCCCTGCCCGCTCTTGCCGACC
>JANOZQ010000507.1:0-2918 GCA_031429555.1 Sphingomonas sp.
CTGGATTTCGCTCTGGCTTAGTCTGGCGCCGGCGACAGTGCTGGCGCAGGCCAATGTCTGCCGCGTCCCGGATCGGCTTGATCTGCCCGATGTGCGCAAACCCTATGACGAGCCATCGCGCGCGGTTGCCATTCGAGGCTACACACTGGCGCTCAGCTGGTCGCCCGAATTTTGCCGAAAGCAGAGCGACGCCGTGCAGTGCGATCCCGCCAATGGCCGGTTTGGGTTCATCATCCACGGCCTCTGGCCCGAGGGCGAGGGGCGCGAGGCACCGCTGTGGTGCTCCGCAGCCCCAATTCCGCCAAAAGTGGTCCGCGATACATTCTGCGCGATGCCCAGCCCGCGCCTCATCGCGCACGAATGGGCCAAGCACGGCAGTTGCGCCACGCGTGATCCGGCGCAATATTTCGCGGCTTCGCGCAAGCTGTTCGGGGCAATCCGCTTTCCCGATATGGATACGTTGTCGCGGCAGTCGCTGACCGTAGGGGATTTCAGGCGGTTGCTGGTGACGTATAATCCCAAGATGCCGCTGGACGCGATTAATGTCGAGGCGGGCGGGGGCTGGCTTCGTGAAGTCCGCTTGTGCCTGAACATCAAACTGCGGCCCGAAGCCTGCCCGCGCAGCCGGTCACGCGGCGCGCGCGATGCCGGCAAGTTGCGGATTTGGCGCAGCTAGCCTTCGATAACGGCGGTGCCGGGATGATGCTTGTCGAGATGCTTTTTGATGATCTTCAGGTTGCGGGTGTTCGACCGGAAGAAAAAGTCGGGGATCGCGCCGACGAGCGGGATCGCGCCGAGAAGCGCATCGACGCCGATGTTGCCCGCCATGCGAACATAGACGTGGCGCGGCATGCCAAGGTTGCGCGCTTCCCACGCCAGCCAGCTGCCCATGATCGCCGCAATCACGCTGCCGCCGACGGGGATAATGTCGAATATCACGTCGAGACCAAAACGCTTGTTCGTGCCCGGAATAACAAACAGTCCCTCAAGCAATTTTTCCATCGCTTCGATGCGACGACGGACGGACGCAGGGTCGCTGCCGCCCAAGCCAACCGTGCGGGTCAGCGCGTCGAAATCGGGGGTGTTGATCTTGACCATTCACGTCTCCTGTCCAGCATATATGGGGACCAATCGCCGCAGCGCTAGGGGCGGGGCGATGCCCGCAGATAGGCGAACGGGTGCACGCCGAAGCCATTGTCGCGGTACCGCGTCAGAACCGGGCTGACGAGCGACCAGCGCAGCGGTTTGCCAAGCGGGATATAGCCGGCGTTGGCGGCATAGGCCGCGTCGGCGCGGGCAATCGCGGCGGATCGCTGGCCAAGGCTGGGCGCAGCGCGGGCTTCGGACAGGGCAAAGTCGCCTGCCGTGCTGCACGCCAGACCATAGTCGCAGCCGGTGCGCGTAAGATACCAGTTGGCACTGGTGTTGGGCGCGACTTCGTCGACCAGACGAAGGTCGGCATTTTCGTCGGCAAACGGGACGAGCACTGCTGTAATCCCGATCCGCCGCCAGTCCGCCGCCAGCCGTGCGAACACCATGCGCATGCCCTGTCCCTTGGGCAGGGCAACGCGGACGGGATCGATAGTGCCGCGCGCGCTTTTCCAGGCGGCAATCCGCTGGCGGGCAATGGCACGGCGTTCGTCCATATCATTGCCGGTCCAGTCGGGTCTGGACGGGGCGACACCACTGTCCATCTGTATCGGCAAAAGTTGTTCGATTGGCGTCCAGCGCGGCAGAGCCAGCCCTTCGACCAGCGCCTGACGGTCAATCGCCATCGCGAGCGCTTCGCGTAGCGTACGTTCTTTGGTGAAGGCCCGGTTCGGGATTATGGCGAGGCCGAACAGCCCTTCAACGGGGTCACGTCGTAGCCTGCTGTTGCCGTCCAGCCCCGCGGCCCTGACAATCGGCCAGTCGGCAAGTGTGCCGCCGAGCACAAGATCGCTGGTGCCACTCATAAAACGCGCGACGGCAATCGCAGCGCGCCCGCCTTTGACATACACCTCCCGCTTGTCCTCGGGCGCATCCTCGACGGCTTCGATTATCATTTCGGGCACCGGGCGCAGTACAAGCGCATTGCCTGCCCGTCCGCTGATCCGCCAGGGCCCAAGCCCGACGCCCTGACGCCGGATGCCCAGTTCGGGCTGGGCGAGAAGTTGCAGCAAAGTCGGGCGTGGTGTTTTCAGCCGGATTTCGACAACGCGGCCGGTCATGCCGACAACCGCATCAATGGCGCTGAGCATCGGCTTGAAGCGGTTTTCGCTGTTCGCAGCAATCGCACGGTTCAGGCTGGCGGCGACATGATCGCCGGTAACGTCCGTGCCGTTTGGCCATTTCATCCGGCGTATGCGAAAGACGATGCTGCGTCCGTCGTCTGTCAATATCCAGCTTTCGGCAAGCGCGGGCTCGATCTGGCCATTGGCATCAAAGCCCACAAGGCCCATTGCGGTTTCGCGCATCAATGTCTGGCGCGAATGGTCGAGCGTTTCGCGGTCGGGATCACCCAGTCGGGGCGGTTGGCCGATGATGCTGATATCCACCCGGTTCGGATCATCGGCGGGCGTGCAAGCCGATGTACCGATCAGCGCCAGCGCCAAGCCAACGCTGCGACTACTCAAAGACATGGCGTGGCTTCATTGCGAATTCTTTGCCACAATGTGGATCGAATGTCTCGATAGAGATATTACCCTTGGATTATATCTTGTATCGAACGGCGTCAGCGCCACATCCTGTGCAGCATATACAAACCGGAGCGATTCATGGACAGCTATCTGAAAAATTACATCAACGGCGCATGGGTCGACAGCATTGGTGGCACGCGTCACGAGGTGATCAGCCCGTCGACCGAAGAAGCCTGCACCGAGATCACGCTTGGCACGGTGGCCGATGTCGATGCGGCGGTTGCAGCGGCCAAGGCAGCG
>JANOZQ010000508.1:0-1805 GCA_031429555.1 Sphingomonas sp.
CGCTTCGGCACCGTTCGCGCCATGCGTGACGACTAGTGTGGGCACTTTCGCTGACAGGATCGTGACTGCGGAGGCAACATCGTCTGTCCCCATCAACGCATGCACTTCGCCGTCGTTGGCAAAAAGAATATCAATCAGGCCATCGTCGATCAGCGCGCGGAAATCATCGCCATGCCGCGAAATGCAGAACGCATCCGATAAGGTAAACGCAACCTTGCGTCCCGCAGCTCGTGCAACATCAATTGCAGCGCGCATCGCGGCGCGTGGCTCTTCTGGATCCCAGAGATACCCTTCGAGATACAGAATCGCGCTATCCGCAATCAGGTTCGCGTCGATGGCAGCAGCCGGCAAAAACTGCGACGCCCCCAGAAACGTGTTCATTGTCCGCTGGCCATCGGGCGTAACGAGGATGAGGCAGCGCGCCGTCGCGGGGTCCGAAGATCGCGCGGGCGTATCGAAGCGCACACCGATCGCGCGGATGTCATGCGTGAAGACTTCGCCCAGTTGGTCACTCGCCACTTGTCCGACAAAGCCGCATTTGCGCCCGAGTGCGGCCATGCCGGCAATCGTATTCGCCGCGGATCCGCCCGAGATTTCCTTGCCCGGGCCCATACGGCTGTAAAGCTCTGCGGCGCGCGCATCGTCGATCAACTGCATCGATCCGCGCGACAGGTTTTCGCTGACGATGAAGTCTTCGCTTGCGCTCGCGATCACGTCGACAATCGCATTTCCGATGGCGGTTACGTCGTAGGTGGTTGTCATATAATCCCGTTCACGCTTGAGCTTGTTATGCGCAGTCCTTTACTTCGCAATCCGTAAAGGGGAAGAGCATCCCATGCTTCGCTTGCCGATCACCATGGCGCTACTGGCGCTTTCCGCATGCGCCACGACACCGCCCCCCAAGCCGCGCGCGGTACCGACGGTTAGCGTGCCGATGCGGCCGACCGGTCTTGAACGCGTGCTGGGGCAGGATGCACGCGCGCTCACAGTGTTATTCGGCGCGCCCGACCAGGATGTGAAGGAAGACAGCGCCCGCCGCCTGCAATATGCCGGACCGTTCTGTATCCTTGACGCCTATCTCTATCCGGCCCGCGCGGGCGCCGAACCCGTCGTCACTTATCTCGACGCGCGCCAGCCCGACGGCAAAGACATCGACCGCGCATCATGCGTCGCGGCTTTGGTGCGGCGCAAGGAAGCGCGATAAGGCCCAATCCGCAGCTTCGCGGACCACGTCGTCGGCATCATTGGACAGTGCTTGCAGTGGCGCAATCAATCGCTTGTCCCCGCTATTCCCGGCGGCAACCGCAGCATTGCGGACCATCCGGTCGCGGCCGATGCGTTTGATCGGCGAACCCGAGAACACTTGCCGAAATCCGGCATCGTCGAGCGCCAGAAGGTCCGACAATTCGGGCACCGCCAGCTCGGCTCTCGCGACAAACGCCTTGTTCGCCGCTGCACTATCGGCAAATTTGTTCCAGGGACAGACCGCCAGACAATCGTCGCAGCCGTAAATCCGGTTGCCCATTGCAGCGCGGAATTCATGCGGGATCGGCTCCTGATGCTCGATGGTCAGATAGGAAATACAGCGCCGCGCGTCGAGCCGGTAGGGGGCAGGAAAAGCAGCGGTCGGGCAGGCGCGCTGGCACGCGTCGCAATTGCCGCATCGGTCTTCATGTGGCGTATCGGGCTCCAGCTCGAGCGTTGTCATGATCGCGCCGAGGAACAGCCACGATCCATGTTCGCGGCTGACCAGATTGGTATGCTTGCCCTGCCACCCCAAACCCGCCGCTTGCCCAAGCGGCTTT
>JANOZQ010000509.1:0-8641 GCA_031429555.1 Sphingomonas sp.
ATCACGAAGCTGAAGAAAAGCTCCGCCTGCCATTTGGCTTCACCCAGATTGAGCTTTGTCACGCCTTGGGGCAGGTTCTTCAACGTCGGCAGCGCATCGATCTTGGGCGTTGCGTCCCCGCTGACCAGTCCCGGGGCCAGATCGGCACCGAGTGTAACCCGGCGAATCTGGTTGGTCCGCTGGATCTGAATCGGACCGGACCCGAAACGGATTTCGGCCACGACCTTCAGGGGAACAGATCCCCCCGATGTCGTTGGCACCGGCAAATTCTCTATCGTTGACAAACTTTGCCGCGATTCTTTTCCCAACTGAACGCGAATAGGAATTTGCCTGTCGGTCAGTGAGAATTTGGCGCTGTTCTGGTCAATTTCACCGAGCGTCGCGATGCGGATGGCCTGACTCAGCGCCTGTGTTGTGACGCCCAGCTCGGCGGCCAGCTGTGTCCGCGGCTTGATAATGATTTCGGGGCGTTGCAGATCGGCTGCGGTGCGGGGGGCAACGAGTTCGGGCAGGGCTTTCATTTCCTCGACGACCTTGTTCGCTGTCGCGATGAGTACGGCCGGATCATCGCCGCCAAGCGTGATCGTTATGTCACGCCCCGTGCTGCCGGGACCTCCACCCGATTGCGACTGGAATGTCACGCGTGCATCTGGGATTTTATTCAAGCGATCGGCCCAGCTGCGTTGGAACTCGACGCTTGTCATGGTGCGATCTTTTTTCAGTGTCAGGAAAATATTGCCGCTGCCGACATTGATCCGCGAAAATGCAGACTGCACTTCGGGCGCTTCGGCCAGCATGTTGCGGACATTATCTACAACGGCTTCGGTCCGCTGCAGCGTTGCGCCCGGGGCCAGAAAGATGCGGACCTGACTAAAATCATTGTTGCGCGCGGGCTGGAATGTGATCGGAATTCCCCAAAACGCAACAATCGTTGCAACAAAGGAAAGCCCGCCGATGCCGACAGTCCACAACCGGTGATCCGCGCGATGTGCCCAGAGGTGCGACCAACGGCTCTTGCCCTTCAGGGCGGCAACACGGCTACTGTCCATCGTCCATGCGAGCACTTTCATGTATTTGTCCATGAAGCGACCCTCTCCATGCGTCGCGTGGCCGTGCGATTTGAGGAAGTAGGCCGCCATCATGGGCGTGATCAGGCGCGCAACGGCAAGGCTGACCAGCACCGCCGCGACCACCGTAAGGCCGAAATTCTTGAAGAACTGGCCAGATATGCCCGGCATCAGACCGACGGGCAAGAAAACGGCAACGATGGCCATGGTCGTTGCAAGAACCGCAAGACCAATTTCGTCCGCCGCGTCTATCGATGCCTGATACGCGCTTTTGCCCATCCGCATGTGCCGCACGATATTTTCAATTTCGACGATGGCATCATCGACAAGCACGCCTGCCACAAGGCTGAGCGCCAGCAGCGACAGGAAATTAAGCGTAAAGCCCATCAGGTCCATGAACCAGAAAGCAGGGATTGCTGACAAAGGGATGGCGACGGCTGCAATCAGCGTTGCGCGCCAGTCGCGCAGAAAGAGCCAGACAACGAGGACCGCAAGGATTGCGCCTTCGATCATGGCATGGATCGCCGATTTATACTGGGTCATCGTGTCGTTTACGCTGGTGAACAGCTCGACAAACGAGACTTTCGGGTTTGACTTCTTGAGCGCCTCGAGTTCCTTGTTGACCTGTTTGTAGACCGAAACTTCGGACGCACCCTTGGACCGTTCGATTGCAAAACTCAGGACCTGGCGACCGTTCATCTTGGCAAGCGTGCGCTGTTCGGCATAGCCGTCACGCACCTCTGCAATGTCGGCAAGCTTGATCGTGCGCCCGCCACCTGCATTGATGTTCATTTGCGAAAGCGCAAACGCATTGCTGGCATTGCCGAGCACACGCACGGATTGTTCGGAACCGGCAATTTCTGCGCGGCCGCCGGCTGCGTTGAGGTTGATTGACCGCAGCTGTGCATTCACCTGCGACGCCGTGACGCCCTGCGATTGCAGCTTGGCAGGATCGACGATGACACGGATTTCACGGTCGACGCCACCACTGCGTGACACCGAAGCAATGCCGGGAATGGCACGCAGTTTTTTGGCAACCGTGTTATCGACGTACCAGCTGAGTTCCTCGAGCGTCATATCGCGCGATTCAGCGGAGAAAATAGCAATTTCGCTGCCGCCGATATCGACGCGTGAGACTTGTGGCTCAAGAATACCGTCGGGCAGGTCGCTGCGGATATTGGCAACGGCGTCACGGACATCATTCACGGCGCGATCAATCGGTGTGCCGATTGCGAATTGCACAAACGTGCTGGAGTTGCCCTCGCGAACTGTCGAATTGATTTCGTCAATACCGTTGACGCCACGCACGGCCGCCTCGACTTTTTGCGTGACCTGCGTTTCCATTTCGCTGGGTGCGGCGCCCGGTTGCGAAATGTTGATCTGAGCCGCCGGGAAATCGATATCCGGGCTGTCGTTGATACTCATCCGCGAAAACGACAGGATACCTGCAAGCAGCAAAGCGACAAACAAGACGATGGGCGCGACAGGATTGCGGATCGCCCAAGCCGAAATGTTACGGAAACTCATCGGTCGGCAATCCTTCTAAGCATCAACTGGGCGACTTGGCCTTCTGAGGTATAATCACTTCGCCGGGATTGAGGAAGGCACCTGCACTCAAAACCACAGCTTCCTGCCCGCTGAGGCCCGTCAGGATCGTGACCCCACGGTCATTGACATCGCCAACCTGAACATCGCGGCGTTCCACCTTGTTCCCTTTGCCGACAACCAAGACGAAGCTGCCCTTGCTGTCATTCTGTACGGCTGATTCGGGGAGCAGGGGCACGTCTGCCACGCCGCTCGTAATGCTGGCCGCAGCAAAGCCACCGGGCCGTAATGCCTTGTCATAGGGAATCGCAATTCGGGCAATACCCTGCCGCGTCTGCGGGTCGATAACAGGCGCAACTTGCCAAATCTGGCCCTTGTATCCCTGCGTGCCGCCGACCGGGGTTACTGTGGCTTGCTGACCCACCGTCATCCGCGCGAGATCGCTTTCGCCAAGTCGGGCGAGCAGTTCGATTTCGCCACCCTTGGCCATGCGGAACAACATGCCCGATCCGCCGCTGACAATCTGGCCAGGCTCGACTTTGCGCTCAAGAATCAGACCTGCGGCCGGCGCACGGATATCGAGTCGCGAATTGCTGGCAAGCGATTGCTGATATTGCGCGCGAGCAACATTGACGCGGGCCCGCGCTGAATCACGCGTTGCCGTTTTGCGATCGATGTCAGCCTTCGAAATGAACCCGCGTGCCACCAGTGCCTGCGCACGCTCAAGTTCGGATTGCGCGAGCCGTGCATCGGCTTCGGAGACAGCAATTTGCGAACCCAGCGATGCCGCCTGTTGCGATTGAACGCGGCGGTCGATCGTCGCGAGCACCTGACCCGCGCCAACCCACTGGCCAGGTTCGACCAACACCGCCGCAACCATGCCGCCTTCGCCTGCCACGCCAACCGGCATTTCGCGACGTGCGGCTAGATTGCCGGTGGCAGAAACCACGCGGTCAACACTCTGGCGACCCGGCACGACAACAGTCACAGTTGGTGCCTGCTTGCCGCCCTTGGCCCCGGTTTCGGCGGGCTTTGCGCCGCCACCAAACATGTACCAGGCGCCCGCAATAACGAGCGCGGCGACGACCAGTGCCGCAATGATCAGGTTGCGACGCCGCTTGCGTTCGGCAACTTCTGTGTCATCGATCAGATCAATCGCTGATCCTTTGGTCGAAAATCCTGATTCGAAATTCATTGCCAAACGCCTTTATCGCCGTGCCGACTGCTATCGACGAACTGTATTACATCAATAGATCACTCGGCTCAAGCCCATGCCTGAGCAAAGTTTTACGTTGCAACGCACCATAGCGTGACCAATGTAATCAGGGCAAGGCAATAAGGACCGTTTTTGATGATGTTCAGCCCCGATGCAGCCACACCCTGCTTTGCGAGGTTTACCGTTGAAATATCAACGCTGAAGGAGAATGACGATGATCAAAACACTCGCATGGGCTGCGACGATGGCCGCAGTTCCCCTGGCGGCAATGGCTGAAGTGACAGGCCCGGCGGTTACCGGTACGCGGCTCGACATCGTCGCGGAGGGATCGGTCAAACGCGTCCCCGACGTTGCGATCATTTCGGCAGGTGTCGTGACGACCGCACGCGATGCCAAGTCAGCGATGGCAAGCAATGCGACCGCGATGGCCCGCGTCCTAACGGCTTTGCGTGGCGCTGGTGTAGCGGATCGCGACATGGCGACCGCGCAGATTAGCCTCAACGCGCAATATCGCTATGTCGACAATCAAGCTCCGATTGTGACGGGGTATCAGGCGAACAACAGCGTGACGGTGCGTTTCCGCGACATTGCCAAATCGGGTGCAATCCTCGACGCGTTGGTTGCAGCAGGGGCGAACCAGATCAATGGGCCGACATTGACGCTCGACAAGCCCGAAGCGGCGCAGGACGAAGCACGGGCCGATGCAATCAAAACAGCGCGAGCGCGGGCCGAACTATATGCAAAAGCCGCAGGGCTAACGGTGAGACGAATTGTCGCGATCACCGAAATCAGCAATCCGTCGAGACCAATGCCAATGGCCTATGCCCGCGCTGCCATGTCGGACGCATCGCCAAAATCGGAAATCGCGCCCGGCGAACAGGAAGTCGGTGTTTCTGTAACGGTGACGTTCGAGCTCGGCTAAGGCGAGCTATCGCAGTTTCCCGCGTCGAACCAGACTGACGATACCAACAAACAGAATGGAATCGGCAAAAGCGGCCAGATAACCACCAAACGTCCCGATCCGCATGAAAGGTGCAAACAACGCCCCACCGACATAGGCACCGACGACGCCAGCAACAATGTTGATCAGGATGCCCTGTTGCCCGTCGGTGCGCATCATGACGCTGGCGAGCCAGCCGATAATACCGCCGACGACCAGCCAGATAAGTATACCGAATAACATTCAAGCCTCCGCGTGCGCTGCATCACCCGATGCAGCGCACGGCGGCAGGCGTCAATATTTCTGCTGGCGCTCGTAAAGTGATTTGTAATGCTGGATGCGGGTGACGCGCAGGCCTGGCATGCCCGACCGATCAATCGCGCGCTGCCAGCCGGCAAATTCTTCGACCGTCAAACCGTACCGATCGCAAACGTCATCGACCGACAGCAGCCCACCGTTGACGGCGGCAACCACTTCGGCCTTGCGGCGTACGACCCAGCGTGTCGTTCCGGCCGGCGGCAATGTCGCCAGCGTCAGCGGCTCACCCAACGGGCCGATGACTTGTGCGGGACGGATTTTCTGGTTCTCGATCATTTAGTTCCTCACAGACACCAACGGGTGCCAAACGCTCATTCGATTTAAGCGGCCTAGCAGCGGGGGCTTGAAGATAGGCTGAAACGCCAAGGTAAACGGCGCGGTCATATTAGTTTACGCGGAATTACAGGGTTTGCCGGTTTGTCGCTGAACCGGTGTGTGGCGACAGCGGGCGGACCCTCTGGTGCGAAAATTGCGATGAGGGGATCGATGACGGGATCAATGACAGCGACATCCTTGCGCGATTGAATTGAGGCGGTGCGACTCGATCCCTGACGCGCGCTCATCTCGGCGAGAAGCACCGACAGGTCGGGCGTATCACTGTTTTGTGGTGCCTTGCGGCGTCGGGCGAAGCTCATGTCCATGCGGCAGGCTATGCGCATGATATGGTGAAGACTGCGTAAAGCATGACATATTTGGGTCGAGCCGCTATGGGCTGGCCCATGGACAACCTGTTTCAACTTGGCAGCCTTGCGGGCAAACGCATTGTCGTGGCGATGTCGGGCGGTGTGGACTCGTCGGTCGTTGCGGCATTGGCGGCACGATCAGGCGCAGAAACGATTGGCGTTACACTCCAGCTCTACAATCATGGCGAAGCAACCAAGCGTCCGGGTGCCTGCTGCGCGGGACAGGACATCCGCGATGCCCGCGCCGTTGCTGATTCGCTCGGCATTGCGCATTATGTGTTCGATCATGAAAGCCGGTTCCGCGATTCGGTAATCGACGGGTTTGCCGATGAATATTTGGCGGGCCGCACGCCAATTCCGTGCGTTCGTTGCAACATGGGGGTGAAGTTCACCGACCTCTTCCGCCTTTCCCGCGAGCTTGGGGCCGATTGCTTGGCGACCGGACATTATGTCCGCCGCGTCATGGGTTCAGATGGCCCCGAGCTGCACCGCGCCATCGATCCGGCGCGCGACCAGAGCTATTTCCTGTTCGCCACGACGACTTCACAGCTCGATTATCTGCGCTTCCCGCTGGGCGGCATGGAAAAGCCCGCCGTCCGTGCGATAGCTGCCGAACTGAACCTGGGCGTTGCGGCAAAGCCCGACAGTCAGGACATCTGTTTTGTCCCCGACGGCGACTATGCGGGTCTTGTGAGGAAGCTCAGGCCCGAAGCCATTGCCGGTGGCGATATTGTCGATCAGTCGGGTCGTGTTCTGGGCCAGCACCAGGGAATCGTCGGCTTCACGATTGGCCAGCGGCGTGGCCTCGACGTCGGTGGACTGGCGGAACCTCTTTATGTCGTTCGCCTTGAACCGGACAGCCGCCGTGTCGTGGTTGGGCCGCGGCATGCACTTGCAGTGTCGTCTGCACGGCTGTCCGAAATCAACCTCATTGGTGAGGCTCATTCCGGGCCATTGAGCGCCAAAGTCCGGTCAATGGCCAAGCCTGTCCCCGCCCACCGCGACGGCGACTGGCTCCACTTTGATGCACCCGAATATGGCGTCTCGCCCGGACAGGCAGCGGTTTTTTACGCGGGTGAGCGCGTCATCGGCGGGGGCTGGATTGAGGAAACTGTCGCCACCGAAATGGCCGAAGCCGCCTGATCTAGCTTGCCTCAGCGGGCTTCGATTGCAGCTGGATGTAGTTTTCAATTCCCATCTGGCGGATCATGTCGAATTGCTTTTCGAGCGTATCGACATGCTCTTCCTCGCTGCTCAGGATGTATGCAAACAAGTCCCGCGAGACGAAGTCGCGGATGCTTTCGCAATAGGCTATAGCATCGCGAAGGGGCGGTAGCGCCTCTTCCTCGAGTGCATAATCCGCTTTCAGGATTTCCTCGACGTTCTCGCCGATACGCAAGCGACCGAGCATCTGGAAGTTGGGCAGACCATCGAGAAACAGGATGCGTTCGGACAGCTTGTCGGCATGCTTCATTTCATCGATTGACTCGTGCCGTTCGAATTCGGCGAGCTTGGCCACACCCCAATTGTCGAGCATCCGGTAGTGCAGCCAATATTGATTCACCGCCGTCAGTTCGTTCTTGAGGCAGATATTCAAATGTTCGATGACTTTGGGGTCGCCCTTCATACCGATGCTCCTGTTCGAACATCGATATAGCGCATATTATGAGCGCGTAAAGCGCAGAAATCCGCCATTTCCGCTAATGCGAATGCTAAGCAGCCGCGCGTTCTGCCTGAATAATTTCGCGGGCAAACGGTAGGCACTGGCCGCACTGAACCTGGCAGCCGAGGCGCTTATAGGCGCATTTGGGATGCGACGATCCGGCACGCACGGCATCGCGAAGCTCGTTCTCGCGCAACGCATTGCAGATGCAGACAACCATCGCTTCCTCCTAATGCGAATCGATTAGCAGGCATGATAATCATTCGCAATAGCGATTTTGTTAACGACGCATAAATTGACGCTGCCAGCGTGAGAGGCTGCGCCAGAGCCATTCGACAGGGCCATAGTGAAACCGGGACAACCAAGGCTTAGACCAGAGCAGCATGATCGCCCAGATCATCGCAACCACGATGTAAAGCTGGGCCCTTCCCAGATAACCGAACCAACCGAAGCCGTAGCCATAGAAAAACGTCGTCGCGATCAGCGTCGTGCCAAGGTAATTGGAAAGTGCCGTCCGGCCAATGGCTTCAAGCCGAGCCGCGAGTCCAGACAAGAGGCCGGATTTGACGATCAATATGATGACGGCGGCATGTGCCGCTGCGATGAAAGGGCGCAGCACGAAACTACCCGCGTCGCAAAGCGCAAGAATTGCAGGATCAAAACCTGATATGCGGAGGACAACGGCGAGCATCGCTGTGAGGGGTGCTGCGACGATATAACCAGCTCCGACAACTACTGCGTAGGATCGTGTCGACCATTCGCCGGTCAAAAAGCCGTTGCGGAAAAGCAGTATCCCCAGCGTCATAAACGCAAAAATCTCGGGCATGGTCACAGGTGTTAAAAAGGTCTGGAAAAATATTGTCGTTTTCGCGCGCGCTTCAAACGCAGACTTGATGTCGCCGCGATAGCCTTTGAGTTCTTCGACGGCCTCGGCCTCGCTTGGCTTCTCTTTCGCCTTTCGCTTTTCCCATGCGGCAACGGCCTCCGGTGCTGCATCGGGCGCGATTGCAGCGGTGCGAACCGGTGCGAGCTCAGCATAATGACCGACGTAGCTGGCTGCCTGCAATACAAACATCGCCGCAAAAAATAGCCACAGCGCACGTGGTTGCCAGCGCCAGAACAGGAACCCGAGCGTCCCGCCGATGGCATATTGCACCAGGATATCGCCATACCAGAAGCACCATGCGTGGATCATGCCAATGATGAACA
>JANOZQ010000510.1:0-4873 GCA_031429555.1 Sphingomonas sp.
CGCCGACGTCCGCACTGCTGCGCGCGTTGTCGTCCTCGGCCCCAGCGTCGCGACCAAGCTGTTCGGCAATTTCGATCCCATCGGCCAAACGATCCGCGTCGCCCGCGTGCCCTTCACCGTCATCGGCGTCCTGCAAAGCAAAGGCAGCACCTTCGGCAACGACAATGACGACCTCACCCTCGTCCCCATCAGCACCGCGCGCCAGCGTTTCGCGACCACCACGGTGCAGGGGCCCGACGATCTTCACGTGCTTTTCGTGGGCTTCGAAGACGGCGTCAGCCTGCCCGATGCCAAGCGCAACATGGTCCGTGTGCTCCGCGCGCGCAACAATGTGCCCAAGGGCGAGATCAGCCCCTTCACGGTCAACACGACCGAAGAATTCATGAAGCAGTCAGGCCTCGTCACCGGCATTTTTCAGGGCGTTCTCGTCGCCATTGCCTCGATCAGCCTGCTTGTCGGCGGCATCGGCATCATGAACATCATGCTGGTCAGCGTGACCGAGCGCACCCGCGAAATCGGCCTGCGCATGGCGCTCGGCGCAAAACGCAGCGACATCCGCAACCAGTTCCTCGTCGAAGCCGCCGTCCTCTGCATGATCGGCGGCGCGATCGGCCTGGTCCTCGCCGTGATCCTCGCCCAGGTCTTCGAAAACCTCGCCGACTTCCCCGCCCCCATCGGCATCGGCACCGCCATCGGCTCAATGCTGTTCAGCGCGTTTATCGGGCTGGCGTTCGGGAGCTATCCGGCGGTGCGGGCGTCACGATTGTCGCCGATTGAGGCGCTCAGGAGCGAATAACCCCGTCGCACCTTTTTCCAGCCCGTCGCCCTATGCTTGACGCGAGGCTAAGCTGATCTTTGAAAGCGCTCATATTGTTTCTGCGGACCTAAACGATTCGTTGAGATACATTCGAAAAGCGCTGTGCAATGTCCAGTTGCGCTAAGTTTAAGGGATGACCAAGCAATGACCATCGCGGCAATGACTGGGCAACGCTTTGACATGAGTTCTGTCGGTTCAAATCGCAGTTTTGGCGATGTTTTGAAGGTCGACTTCTTCGACGGCGCCAAAACAATTCCACAATCGGGTGCAGCAACGGCGGGCGCTCGAACCGCGGCAACGGTGGCAGGTGAAACTCTTGCATCCGGCGCATTGCGCATTGGCGGTACAATTCTGACGGCAAATGCAATCTTGCAGGGCCTGCAATCCGCAGCTGAACGCAGTCAGGTTCATGCCGCAGTCGAACGATTTCGTCTCGATCCGAACAACGCCCGCGACGTGCTGGCGGCACGCGCTTACGTCTGGGGCCGCAACATGGCACCGAATGCTTACTGGAGCGTGCCTTACTCGGGTCCGGTGAACGAGCGTGTAGCGACCGCGCTGCTCCGTCTCGAACGATTAGCCCCGACGACGCTCGGTCGCGCCACCTCGGGCGATACAGTTGCACGGGCGAGAATCGATGCCGTTGTGAGCGCAGCTGTGTCAGGTTCGATTGATACGCCGACAATGCGTCGTATGGCAGGCGTTGAAGCGCAGACTGAAACGCGGGCGCGGCCGATTCCCATTGCCGCACGGGCGCTCGACACGAACAACGATGGACGGCTGCAATGCCGCGAGATCGGTCGGTGGGCTCCGGACCCGGGCTACGCAGGATACAGCGCCAATGCTCGATCTTATCAAGACTATGTTTCCGGGCGCCCGGGGCAGCATTTTGTTGTTACCGATGTGCAGCGTTCAAGTGGGGTAACGGCTTTTGACAGTTGTAGAGACACACCAGTTGGCGCACACCTGAGCGAAGCCAAGGCCGACCATGGTGTTGTGCTGTCAGCGCCTTGGGGCGCCCGCGCGCGTGAAGGAATTGGCGAGCAAGGTGTTGCCCAGCAACGTGCGGCCAGAACGCTTGGCGTGACAAATGATTTACAAGCGCAGTCCAGAACTGACCGGGACATTATAGCCGGAGTTTATCGGAGCAATGGCGTGACAACGCCGGTTCTGCATAACCCTAACGCACGATAGGGCGGGGTTAGAACATACCGGCAATCAATGCCCATTTATTCTCAGCCAGTGTGGCCATCTCGTCGCGCATGTTTTCGATCAGCCGATGAATATTCTGACGGGCAGTATCATTTCCCAGCTCTTCATATTCACCGACAAGCTGGTCGAGCGCGTTATCGATATCCACGGATCGGACAAGCGATAGCGCCAAAGCAATGTCAGCGACCTCGTCTTTTGAAAAGAGATATTGTGAACCCATCCCAAGGTCCATTAACCAATGTTTTCCCGCCACAATCGTATTACTCAAAGACGAAAATTTCCGTTCGCCCTCGGCAAGAACCTCTAACACACGATGTATTTGGTAATGATCTTCGCGCACCATTTCGAATCTGGGCTGGCCTTTGATAACGGCGTCGTCGCCTTCGCCTCCGTCGCCGCTCAAAACGCCTATCATCCGGGCCTCATCAGCGGGATCAAAAGCAAACGCCAGATGACCGGTTAAGCCCATAGGCTTTCATGCCATAAGCTTGAGGCAAGCGCTATATTTGTTGAGCCAGTGAGCATAAAAACAAGTCCAGTATCCCCTGTCCTACACCCCGCCCCTATGCTTATCTCCCCTTATGCCCCCTCGCCCTTTTCCCGCCGCGCCGCCCGGCGCCTCGCCTGAAAACCCCGCCCGCGCCGAAACGCCGGGCCGTCACCATAGTGAGAACTTCGAGAACTTTCGCCCCCGCCCCAAAAGCCCATTGTCCGCGAAAAAAGAGGCAATCCTTGGTGTGACTCTCGTGTGACTTTTGAAACGGAACCCCTAAACCACCAGCACGGTTGATCCCGTGGTCCGCCGCCCCTCCAGATCGCGGTGCGCTTGGGCCGCGTCCTCAAGGGCATAGGTCTGGCCGATGGTCAGGATCAGCACCCCGGTGCGGAACATGTCGAAGACATAGTCGCTGCCCGCCGCGCGTTCTTCGGCGGTGGCGTAGTAATCGAACAGCGTTGGCCGCGTGTTATACAGCGACCCCTTCTGCGCGAGGATGCCGAGGTTGACCCCGCCCACCGGCGCATCGGCATTGCCATAGGTGACGATCAGCCCGCGCCGCCCGGTTGAATCAAGTGACGCCTCCCACGTCGCCATGCCGACGCCGTCGAACGTGACCCTTACCCCCGCCCCGCCGGTCAGTTCACGAACCTTCGGCGCGACGGGCTCCTGCGAATAGAGGATCACATGATCCGCCCCCGCCGCCGTTGCTGCTGCGGCTTTCTCAGGGGTCGAAACCGTCCCGATCACCGTCGCACCAATGTGCTTGAGCCACTGCACCAGCAGCAACCCTACGCCGCCCGCCGCCGCATGAACCAGCACCGCCATCCCCGGCTGAACCTTTGCGCAGCGCTCGACCAGGAACTCGGTCGTGCACCCTTTCAGCAAGCCCGCCGCCGCCGTCTCGTCCGATATGTCATCGGGAATGCTGAACAGCGTCGCCGCCGCGACATTGCGCTCGGTCGCGTAGGCCCCCAGCGCCGGACCGAACGTCGCCACGCGGTCGCCGATTTCATACTCGACACCCGCGCCGACGGCCTCGACCACGCCCGCTGCTTCGAGACCAAGTCCGCTTGGAAGCGGCACCGGGTAAAGTCCGCTGCGGTGATAGGTGTCGATGAAATTCAGCCCCACCGCCGTCGACCGGAACCGCACTTCGCCCTGTCCCGGCGGCGGCACATCGACGTCGATCCATTCGATGACCTCGGGGCCGCCCACAGCGGCAATACGAGCAGCACGTGCCATGCGAATTCCTTACTTCTGCAACTGGTTCATTTCGATGAGGATACCATCGGGATCGAAGAAATTACAGCCGATAACCCGTATCGGCGGGCCGCCGTTCCGCCCGGGATAGACTTGCTCGCGCGGAGGACCGGTTACGGTGACACCAGGCACTTTCGCTGCGGCCGCGCACTTGCCCGCCACGTCATCGGTATTCGTGACGATCACAACACCGCCCGGCCTCATGCGCTTTGGGTACGGCCCCGGATCGGGCAGTTTCGGGTCAACCCACTGCATCAACCCGATCCAGCCGATATAGGGATCATTGCTGTTAAGCAGCACCAACCGCGCTTTTGCCCCAGGCATCCCGGCGGGAAGCGCAACACCCGACGTCTGGACGATCGTGTCATAATTGACTTTCAGCCCCATGACATCGCGGTAAAGCTTCAGCGAGTTTTCGATGTCGCGCACGATGATGGTCGCGCGGCGGATGTCAGTCGGCACCTTTTCCGCAGGTTTTTCAACACCGGCTGCGACATTGGTTCGCGCGCTGGTTGGCACCGCAGAAGCAGCAGCGAGCCCGAGAAGCATCATCATACGAACTTCCCCTCAAGCATTGATCTTGTCTGCCTCGATCAGCAGCACCTGACATTCGGCAATGTCCGCGCGCAGCTTCTTGGCTTCGGCATATTCGGGCGAAGTCCAGAACGCCTTTGCCGCATCCTTGTCGGGCCATTCGGAAATGACCATCGAAGCGCCATTTCCGAAATCACCTTCGAGCAATTCTGCGCCCGGTGCGCGCAGGACATATTTGCCGCCGAATTGCGCAACGAGTTTCCCGGCTGCCGCGCCATAGCCGTTGATGAACGCATCGCGGTCTTTGAGGCTCGCAGTTACAATCATGTAGGCGCGCATCGGTCATTCCCCTGTTGCAGATAAGTAACAGCTTACCCGATTGATTCGGCTGAGACAGAATTTGTCTGGACAAATTATCGTCACAATGGGAGCAAGGTTGCAACCAGATTCTGTTCGGGGGAGGACAATCGCGTGAAATATTCTATCAAGGCTTGCCTGCTGGGCTTCAGCGCGCTGGTGCCCGCCGCCACCTTTGCCCAGAGCGCAGCCCC
>JANOZQ010000511.1:0-6568 GCA_031429555.1 Sphingomonas sp.
GCCGGGCTATCACTCAACGGGGCGTTCGGCGGCATTCTGGCATGAGACGCTCGGTGGGCCATTGGTGCAGCCGTTGAGCAAGGCGTCATTGCAACCATTGCAGGACGGCGGATTTCTGACGCCGCGAACGTCGTTGAATGTCGCCGAAGCGGAGAATGTCGGCAAGCTTGATGCGCTAATGGCGAATTTTGCAGGAACCGGTGCGCAGCTCCGTCGCCTTGATCATGATGGCATTCGTGGCTTCGTGCCACGCGCCGAGCCAGTGCTTGTCGAGGGCGTGCTCGAAGTTGATTGCGCCGACATTGATGTTGGCGGTTTGCTAAACAAATGTCTTTCTGACTTTCGCAAAGCTGGCGGGACCGTAATTACTGATTTTCGGGCTGATGTGATCAGGCGCCGTGATGGCGTTTGGGCCGTAAGTGGAGGCGACAAGACAGTATCAGCCAAAGTGATCGTCAATGCGGCGGGGGCATGGGGCGATGTTGTCGCCAAACTTGCCGGTGCCATGCCAGTTGGCCTCGAACCAAAACGGCGTACGATTGCACAGGTGCGCGTTGATGCCGATGACGTGCCGCATGACTTACCGCTGACCATCGATATTGCAGGCACTTTCTACTTTCGGCCCGAAGGCGTAAACAAGCTGTGGGTTTGTCCGCATGACGAGACGCCGGTTGAGCCGGGCGATGCGTCGCCCGAAGAGTTGGATGTCGCGATCGCGATTGATCGGTTGGAAACAGTGACGAGTTGGCGTGTCCGCGCGGTCGAGCATAAGTGGGCAGGCTTGCGCACATTCGCGCCGGACCGGTTGCCGGTTTATGGGTTTGATGCCGACGTGGAAGGCTTTTTCTGGTGCGTTGGACAGGGTGGTTATGGTATTCAGACAGCGCCAGCCGCGGGCATGCTTTGTGCCGCGATGCTGCTGGACAAAGCGCCTGATGCGATGATCGCTCATATCGATCCGGCACCGTTTTCGCCGACCCGTTTCCGAACCAGTTAAAGCTCAGCTGCTGAGCTATAAAGGGGATCGACCGGCAGCGATGGCAGCATCGCTCGCCAGCCGGTCAGCGCGCTCGTTTTCGGGGTGGCCCGCATGCCCCTTTACCCACACCCAATCGATACGGTGTGGCTTGGCGGCATCGAGCAATGCCTGCCACAGATCGGCGTTCTTGACGGGCTTCTTGTCTGCGGTCTTCCAGCCATTGCGTTGCCAGCCTTTGATCCATTTGGTGAGGCCGTCCATGACATAGCGGCTGTCCGTTGACAGCGTGACGCGGCAGGGTTTTTTAAGTGCATTCAGACCCGAGATCGCAGCAGTCATCTCCATGCGATTGTTGGTGGTCAGCAATTCACCACCCGACAGTTCTTTTTCTGTCGCGCCCATGCGGATAACCGCACCCCAGCCGCCAGGGCCGGGATTGCCTTTGCATGCGCCGTCAGTGGCGATTTCGACATGGGGTAGCTCGGTCACAAGGCGGCGTAATGTTCGAGGCGGCGGAGAAAAGCGATCGGGTCTTTGCGGGTCACAAGTGCGTCGGCGGGCGTGTTGAGCCAGTCCCACGCACGTGTAAGCAGGAAGCGTAGGCACGCGCCGCGCGCGAGAGCAGGAAATGCAGCGCGCTCGGCATCGCTTAGTCCAAAAGTTTCGTCATAGCCGGCGATGATCGCATCACCGACCGTAGCGTTGTACCCAGTGCCATCCGCCGCAAAACTCCATGCAGCATGCGTGACGGCAACATCCCACGCGCGCACTTCGGTGCAGGCAAAGTAGAAATCAATGACTCCACCGACGGTATCGCCGCGAATGAGGACGTTATCGGGGAACAGGTCGGCGTGAACGACGGCAGTGGGCAATCGGGCGGGCCAATGTTGATCGAGCCATTCTAGCTCCTTCGACACGCGTTGACGAAGGCTGGGTTGAATCTTGTTCAGGTCGTCGCCGCACCGTGTGGCTAGTTCGTGCCAACCTACAAGACCGAGCATGTTTGGGCGGGTGAGTTCAAAGTCGACCAATGCCCCATGCATTTTGCCGAGTGCAGCCCCTGTTGCATGCGCTTGTTTTGGCTTTGGTTTCGAGACCGAGATGCCGGGCAGAAATTCGATCAGGCAGGCGGGACGACCGGCCACAGTTTGCAATTGAACGCCGTCGCGGTCGCGGATCGCGCGGGGCACGGGCAGACCGCGGTCGGCAAGATGATCAAGCAGTTTCAGGAAAAACGGCAAATCGCCCACATCGACGCGTTTTTCATACAGTGTCAGGATGAACCGTCCGCCGGTCGTGTCGATCAGGAAATTGCTGTTTTCGACACCTTCGGCAATGCCCTTGGCCGACACCAAAGTGCCGACATCGTAACGAGTGAGCAGCGCCGCCATTTCCTCGGCGGACACCGGCGTATAAACGGCCATTTATGCAGCGAGGCCGCGCGGCAATTTGAACTCGATCGATTCGATGGCAGCCTCGACGACGGTTTCAGTTACGGTGAAACGTTTGGCAAGCGCCGCAACGACCTCGCGCACGAGAATTTCGGGAGCCGATGCGCCTGCTGTGATCCCAACAGTTTTGGGCGTTCCGAGCCAGTCGAAATCGATTTCCTCGGCGCGCTGGATGAGTTTGGCGCGGACGCCGTTGCGCTCGGCGACTTCGACCAGACGCAGCGAATTCGACGAATTGGGTGCCCCAATCACAAGCATCGCCTCGCATTTTCCCGCGATACGCTTGACGGCTTCCTGCCGGTTCGAGGTCGCGTAACAAATGTCGTCACCACGCGGTCCTTGGATATCGGGAAAACGTGTTTGCAAGGCGCGAACAATTTCGGCTGTGTCATCGACTGAAAGCGTGGTTTGTGTCAGAAATGCAAGTTGCGTTGGATCGGCAGGCAACAGCGCTGCCACGTCCTCGACGGTCTCGACCAGCGTCATCGCGCCATCGGGGACTTGGCCGAATGTTCCGACCACTTCGGGATGGCCACGGTGACCGATAAAAATGATGTGGCGCTTGCCATCCACCAGCCGCTCGGCCTGACGATGGACTTTGGAAACAAGCGGGCAGGTGGCGTCCCAATATTCGAGACCGCGCGTTTCGGCGTCAATCGGTACGCTTTTGGGGACACCATGCGCCGAAAAGACGACGGGTGCGCCGTCGGGCACCTCATCCAGCTCGTCGACGAAAACCGCGCCCTGGGCCTTCAATGTATCGACGACGTATTTGTTGTGGACAATTTCGTGGCGGACGTAGACCGGGGCGCCGTGCTTTTCGATGGCGAGTTCGACGATCCGGATGGCGCGGTCCACGCCCGCGCAAAATCCACGGGGCGCGGCGATGAGCAGGTCAAGCTGAGGCAATGTCATGCTGGCGTCCCTACGCGATTGCTTGCACGGGCGAAAGCCGGTTCCTATGGAGGGCGCATCATTCGTGCCGCGTGAGGATCACCCGTTGAAACAACTACTCCCCCTCGTGGCGCTTGCGCTACTTTCCGCTTGCGCCAAAGACGGCGAAATCGATGAAACCGGCGGCATTGCGATCACACGCACCGCATGCCCCGCTGTCGCGATCCCGGCGCAGACAGGCGATATTACAGTGTTCAACCCGCCATCAAGCCGTGATGCCCGCGCGATTGATGTGACAGCGAATATGACGAATTTGCGGATGGTCTGCGGCGATCAGGGTGAAGAAGTTGTTGCTGAAGCGAATTTCGTGGTGGAAGCGAGGCGCGCCAACACCAGCGGCGCACGGACGGTTGAGCTTCCCTATTTCGCGACAGTTATCCGGGGCGGCAACACCGTGGTTTCGAAACGGGTCGAGCGGGTTGTCCTGAATTTTGCAGACGGTCAGAGCCGTGCCAGCGCCAGCGGAAAGGGTGGCGCGGTGATCAACCGCGCTGCCGCGACGCTGCCTTCCGACGTTCGTGCCAAGCTGACCAAGAAGCGCCGCGCGCAGGATGCGGATGCATCGATTGACCCGTTGTCTGCGCCCGATGTTCGTGCCGCCGTAGCAAGGGCGAGTTTCGAATTGCTGATCGGGTTTCAGCTAACTGCCGAGCAGTTGCAGTATAACGCCACGCGTTAGTTGACTCGAATCGCTGCGGCGCACAAAAAGGCAAGGCTTACTGGCGGGTAACCGTTGGACGGCCGCGCGGGAGAGTGGGGAGGGGCAACCTGAAACCACGCCGAAGGAGCAACCGCCTCGGAATCTCTCAGGCACCCGGACCGCGCGGACGACAAGGCAACTCTGGAAAGCGCAGCGGTAAGACCCGTTGCCACCGAAGGGGTAAGTTCAGTGCATTTGCGCTGGATCAAAGCTCTCAGGTTTCCGTGACAGAGGGGGCAGTCTTAACGCCGGGTACACCCGGACCGACTGCACTCGCGACGGGAATTGTGATGAGCGACGAACCACTTACGATTGAAACACTTCCGCTCGATGCGTGGCACCGCGCAGAGGGTGCTCGGATGGTCGAGTTCGCCGGCTATTATATGCCGATCCAATATGACGGCATCATCGCGGAACATTTGTGGACGCGCGAAAACGCAGGGCTGTTCGACGTTTCGCATATGGGACAGTTGCTGCTGTCGGGCGATGGCCTCGATGCGGCGGTCGAAGCAGTCTTGCCGATCGACCTCGCTACGCTGACGCTGGGCATGCAGCGATACTCGTTATTGCTCGACGAGAATGGTGGGGTTCTCGATGATCTGATGGTCTCGCGCTGGCCCGACAAACTCTATTTGGTCGTTAATGGCGCCACGAAATGGGACGATATCGGCCATCTTCGTGAGTATCTGCCCGATGAAATTACGCTGCATCATCTGGATGATCACGCGTTGCTCGCGTTGCAGGGGCCGAAAGCCGCGGCGGCGCTTGAACGGCATGTGACCGGCGAATGGCCGCTGTCAGCGCTGACGTTCATGCGCTTTGGCCATTTTGAATTGGGCGGGGTATCAGCGACGATCAGCCGTTCGGGCTATACCGGCGAGGACGGGTTCGAGATTTCTATTTCGGCAGCGGACGCAGAAAAAGTTGCGACATTGCTGTGCGGCGAACCCGAGGTGAAACCGATTGGCCTCGGCGCGCGCGATTCGTTACGCCTTGAAGCAGGGCTACCGCTCTACGGTCATGATTTGTCGTCCGAGACCAGCCCGGTCGAAGCGGGCTTGTTGTTCGGGATCAACAAGCGCCGCCGCAGCGACGGCGGGTTTTTAGGTGCAGAACGCGTTCTGCGCGAGATCGCAGAAGGCGCACCGCGTTCCTTGGTAGGGTTTGTGATCGAAGGGCGTCAGCCTGCCCGTGAAGGCGCAGACATCTATGTCGGCGACGCGAACGTAGGCACTGTTACTTCGGGCGGGTTTTCGCCGAGCACGCAAGTGCCGATTGCCATGGGTTATGTTGAAACGGACTGCGCCGCCATCGGCACGAAAATCGAAATCGATGTTCGCGGCAAACGTCTGAACGCAACCGTTACGACCATGCCATTTGTTCCACACCGCTATCACCGAAAGGGAACCGCCTGATGCGTTATTACACCAAAGACCATGAATGGATCGACGTTGACGGCGGTTCCGCCACCGTTGGCATTACGGCTTACGCGCAGGAGCAGCTGGGCGACATCGTGTTCGTCGAGGTACCCGCTTCGGGCGCGAAAGTTGCCAAGGGCGGCGATGCTGCTGTCGTCGAATCAGTGAAAGCTGCGTCTGATGTTTATGCGCCGGTGTCTGGCACGGTGACGGAAGGTAACAACGCGCTGGAAGATGAACCCGCGCTCGTCAACACGGCACCAGAAGGTGATGGCTGGTTCTTCAAGCTGACGCTCGATGATGCGAGTGAACTCGACGGCCTTATGGACCGCGCGGCCTACGACGCGTTCGTGGGTGGCCTGTAATGCGTTATCTCCCCCTTACTGACCATGACCGCTCGGCGATGCTCAAAGTCATTGGCGCGGCGGACATTGACGCGCTGTTTGTCGACGTGCCCGAAAGCGCTCGGCTTTCCGGCCCCGTTCGGGGTTTGCCCAATCATGCAACCGAGCTGGCGGTCGAGCGGCATTTGTCGGCTTTGGCGCGCAAGAACCGTCCGGCGGGCGAGGGGCCGTTCTTCCTCGGCTGTGGCGCCTATAAGCATCATGTGCCCGCCAGCGTGGATCACATCATCCAGCGCGGCGAATTCCTGACGGCTTACACCCCCTACCAGCCGGAAATCGCACAAGGCACGTTGCAAGTCCTGTTCGAATTCCAGACGCAGGTTGCGCGGCTGTTTGGCTGCGATGTCGCCAATGCCAGTATGTATGACGGTTCGACGGCCTGCTGGGAGGCCGTCACGATGGCGGGGCGGATTACAAAGCGGAAAAAAGCGCTGCTCTCGTCGGGCCTGCATCCGCATTATGTGAGTGTCGCCAAGACGATGGCGCGCTTTACCGGCGATGTGCTGACTTATGAAACGCCGAAGTTGACCGCTGAGACTGATTTTGCCGGACTACTCGGCGGCATCGACGCGGAGACATCGTGCGTTGTGGTGCAGTATCCCGATATTCTCGGGCGGATTGACGATTTGTCTGCTCTGGCAGCCAAGGCGCATGAGCATGGC
>JANOZQ010000512.1:0-2173 GCA_031429555.1 Sphingomonas sp.
GGATCGTCGCGCCTTCGCTGGCGGCATTTGTGGCGGGGTTCGGGCTGCTCCAGATCGCACCGATGGTGCAGGCCGCTACCAATCCGCCGCCGCCGATTATCAAGCCACTGCCGATACTCGCCAACGGCTATCCCGAAAAATATACCATCGCCCGCACAATGAAATTCGTAGCGCCAATCAAATTCGGGGATTGGGCGTGGAACGAGACGAAAGCCTCCCTGTCCGGCCCCGTGCTCGTTACCGTCGACATCGCATCCGAAACACTGTCGGTATTCCGCGGCGGGCACCAGATCGGCATGACGCGAATGATCTACGGCGACGATGACAAACCGACGCCCATTGGTGTCTTTCCGATCACCCAGAAGAGCGAGAAGCACCGCTCCAACATCTTCGTCAATGCGCCGATGCCCTATATGCTGCGGATGACCGGCGACGGGATTTCGGTTCATGGCGCGGACAAGGTACAGCCAATCTATGCGACCAATGGTTGTATTGGCATTCCCAACGGCTTTGCAAAACGGTTATTCGGTGTTGTCTCGCTTGGGGATCGCATCATTGTGACGAAATCAAAAGACGTGCGCGTTGGGGACGTTATTCCAACGGTCTGACGAATGGTTGAAACCTTCGCTCGCTAGCGGGGTTAGACGGGGGTGATCCAAGTCAGGAGACTTCCCATGCCTTATGTGACCGCCGCCGACGATGCTGAACTTTATGTCAAGGAATGGGGACCGAGCGACGGCCGCCCCGTTATCCTCATCCACGGTTGGCCGTTGAACGCAGACAGCTGGGACGATATTACGCTAGGCCTCGCCAATGCAGGGTTCCGCGCCATCGCCTATGACCGGCGCGGTTTCGGTAGGTCCGACCAGCCGTGGGAGGGTTACAATTACGACACGCTTGCCGACGATCTGGCATGCGTGATCGAACAATGCGACGCCGAAGATGCAGCCATCGTCGGCTTTTCGATGGGCGGCGGTGAAGTTGCGCGCTATCTGTCGAAGCATGGCACGGACAATGTTTCGCAGGCCGCGCTGATTTCGTCGGTGGTGCCTTTCATGTTGAAAACAGCGGACAACCCGACCGGCGTCGACCAATCGGTGTTTGACGACATGACGGCGGGCATGGAGGATGATCGTGCCGCTTTCATGCAGACCTTTGCCAAAGGATTTTTCGGCGTCGGGCTCCTGACTTCGCCCGTAAGCCATGCAGTGCTCGACGGGTTTTTCCAGTCGGCGATGATGGCAGGGCTCCACCCGACTTTGGCCTGTGCAAACGCATTCGCGACGACGGATTTCCGGCCTGACATGGCCGCATTCACAATCCCGACGCTGATCATCCACGGTACGGCCGACCAGACGGTGCCCATCGATGCATCGGCACGCGAGGCGATCAAGCACATCCCGCATGCCAAGTTCATCGAATATGATGGTGCACCGCACGGTGTGCTCGTCACACATAAAGCTGAAGTGCTGCGTGACCTGCTCGCGTTCCTGAACGGAGAGGAAGTATCGGCGGGTCAAGAAATTCCCGGCACCGATCGCATCGATCCGACGATCGCCGGATTGCAGCCCGTCTATTGATGCGGCAAGGGAGAGGTTGTGGCGACACCGACCTCTCCCCTGCAGATTCCCGATTTCCGGCTTTACTGGATTGCCCGCTTTGCGGCTGTGCTGGCGACAATGGGGATGGTCGTCATTATCGGCTATCAGGTTTATGACGTCGCCCGCGCCGATTACGGGATGAGCATCCGCGAAGCTGCGTTGCAGCTCGGGTTAGTCGGCCTTTTTCAGTTTATCCCTCTGCTCTTGCTGACACCCGTCGCGGGATGGGTCGCGGACCGGTTCGAGCGGCGACTGGTGGCGCGGATAGCCAACGGCGTCGATATGTGTGTGGCGCTGGGACTTGGCGTCCTGACGTCACAGGATGCGGTCACGCTGCCGATCCTGTTTCTGTTTGCCGCGCTGCACGGCGTTGCGCGGGTGTTCGTTGGCCCTGCGATGTCATCGATTGCGCCGAATTTGCTGCCCCCTGCACTCCTGCCGAAGGGAATCGCAATGGGGTCCATCGCGTGGCAGTCTGCATCAGTTGCTGGTCCCGCGCTGGGTGGGTTCCTGTATGCGGCCAGCCCGGCCGCGCCCTATTGGTTTGCTGCCGGTGCGATGGGCGTGGCGAT
>JANOZQ010000513.1:0-2251 GCA_031429555.1 Sphingomonas sp.
GCAGGCTACACCGGCTTTCGCGTGCCGACACTCAACGAGCTCTACCGCCCGTTCCGCGTGGGTGCCGATGCGACAGCGGCCAACGGCGCGCTCGGCCTGGAGAAGCTGAAAGGTTTCGAAGGCGGCATCAATGTCCGCGCAGGCAAGGCGGCGCTCGGCCTGACCGCCTTCTGGAACCGGCTCGAAGGCGCGATTGCTAACGTCACGCTGGGCAGTGGCCCCGGAACATTCCCGCAAGTCGGCTTTGTTGCGGCGGGCGGTGTGTTTCGCCAGCGGCTGAATGTCGATGCGATTGAAGTGAAGGGCATCGAAGCAACGGCAACATTGCCACTCGGAGATTTCAAACTGTCGGCATCCTACGCTTACACCGACGCCCGCGTCCGCGCGAGCGGTCCTGCTCTGCCGCTTGATGGAAAACGCCCCGCGCAAACGCCGGGACATCTGGGCAGCGCAACCCTGTCCTATGCGCCCGACACAGGACCGCAAGGATCGATCAGCGCTCGTTACGCTGGCAAGCAATATGAGGATGATCTGCAAACCCGCCTGTTGCCCGAGGCGTTCACCGTGGACGGCGTCGTCCGTATGCCGCTGACAAACGGCGTCCGCGTTGTTGCCCGCGCCGAAAACCTGTTCGACGAAAAGGTTGTTTCGGGAATATCGGCAACGGGCGTAGAAGATTTGGGCACACCCCGGACCTTTTGGCTGGGCCTGATGTTCGGTCGATAATAAGGATGCAGATATGGCTGACATGATCGTTCCCGTTCCCGATTATTGGGTGGCGCGCGCGCAGGGCGATCCGGCGGCGGATTACGCTCGGTCGTTGAACGAGCCCGACACTTTCTGGCGCAATGCCGTGAAGCGTCTGGACTGGGTGCAAACGCCTTCGAAAATGGATGAATCGAGCTTTGACGAAGCCAGCTTCGGTGTCCGCTGGTTCGCCGATGGTGTCCTGAACGTGAGTGCCAATTGCATCGACCGGCATCTGGCAGCGCGCGGCGACGAGACCGCCATCATCTGGGAACCCGACGAGCCGTCCGAAGAGCCGCGCCGCTTCACCTACCGCCAGCTTCACACCGAAGTTTGCCGCTTTGCCAACGTCCTGAAGTCGGCCGGCGCAAAGAAGGGCGACCGCATCACGCTCTACCTGCCGATGATCCCTGAAGCGGCGTTCGCAATGCTTGCCTGTGCGCGGATCGGAGCCATCCACTCGATCGTCTTCGGCGGATTTTCGCCGGATGCGCTCGCTGGTCGGATTACGGACTGCGATTCGAGTATTGTGGTAACCGCGGATGAAGGCCGTCGCGGCGGCAAGCGCGTGCCGCTGAAAGCCAATGTCGACAAGGCAGCCGAGATCGCGCGATGTTTAGAGAAAGTCATCGTGGTCAAGGCGACCGGTGGCGACGTACCGATGCACCCCGACCGCGACATCTGGTTTCATGATTGCGAAGTCAGCGACGACTGCCCGCCCGAACCGATGAGCGCCGAAGACCCGCTGTTCATCCTTTACACCAGCGGATCGACGGGTCAGCCCAAGGGCGTTGTCCACACGTCGGGCGGCTACCTGCTCTGGGCGGCAATGACGCATGAGACCTGTTTCGACTATAAACCCGGCGAAATTTTCTGGTGCGCCGCCGATGTCGGCTGGGTCACTGGGCACAGCTATATCGTCTATGGCCCCCTCGCGAACGGCGGCACGACATTGATGTTTGAAGGCGTGCCCAACTGGCCGACCCCCGCGCGCATCTGGCAGGTCATCGACCGGCATCAGGTTCAGACGCTCTTTACCGCACCCACAGCACTGCGTGCGCTGATGCGCGAAGGCGATAGCTTCGTGACCGCGACCAGCCGTGCGTCGCTTCGCCTGCTCGGTTCAGTCGGCGAACCGATCAATCCCGAGGCGTGGCGCTGGTATCATGATGTTGTCGGCGGTGGCCGCTGCCCGATTATCGATATGTGGTGGCAGACCGAGACCGGCGCGGGGATGATTTCCCCCCTCCCCGCCTTCACGCCGTTGAAGCCCGGCTCGGCGACATTCCCGTTGCCCGGCGTCGAACCACAGATTGTCGACAATGACGGTGCCGTGATCGAGGGCGCGGCGGAAGGCTGCCTTGTCATCGCGCGGTCATGGCCCGGGCAGATGCGGACCGTATGGGGCGATCACCGGCGCTTTTTCGAAACCTACTTCCAGACCTTCCCCGGCAAATATTTTACCGGCGACGGCGCGCGGCGTGATGCCGACGGCTATTACTGG